>DATKMG010000848.1:0-4712 GCA_035541995.1 Terriglobia bacterium | reverse complement strand
CCTTTTCCAGGTTGGTCATACTCGTGGCAAAAGAAATTCGGATGTAGCCTTCCTTCCCAAACGCAGATCCCGGAACCACGGCGACGCCAGCCTGCCTCAGGAGCAGACTCGAGAACTCTACTGAATCCTTAATTTTCCCTTTTCCCAGGAAGGCCGAGACATTTGGAAACGCGTAAAATGCGCCACGGGGATTGGCACAGCTTAATCCCTTCATCGCATTCAACCGTTCGACCACAAACTTGCGTCGACGTTCGTATTCCGCAATCATCACTCCTACAGACTCCTGGGGGCCAACAATGGATTCCACAGCGGCTTTTTGGGAAATTGAGGCCACATTGGCACTATGGCTTTGCACGTCTGCTACAACTTTGACGATTTCTTTGGGAGCCACTACATATCCGGTTCTCCATCCTGTCATGGCATAAGTCTTGGAGGCGGTATTTACTATTAATGAGAGATGCCTGGCTTTGGTGGCGAAATGAGCAATGGACGTATGCTGGTTGCCATCGAAAACGAATCGTTCGTAGCATTCATCGAAAATAACGAATAAATTGTGTGCTACTGCTAAATCTGCAATACGTTCGATTTCATCTCGAGGGATGACCGCTCCGGTGGGGTTGCAGGGTGTATTCACGATGATGGCCCTGGTCCGTAGAGTGATTTTGCGCTTCAGGGAACTAGCCCGTAGGATGAAATCGTCACTTTCCAATGTCTCTACTTCCACAGGGACGGCTCCAACCATCTTTAATTGCTCGGGAAAGGTCACCCAGTAGGGAACTGGGAGAAGGACCTCATCTCCTTCATCGAAAAGAACAAAGGCGAGGTTGAAGAGAGTATGTTTGGCGCCGCAAGAGACGGCGACTTCAGCTGGCGTGTAATTCACCCCATATTGTTTGCTGTACTTGGCAGCGACCGCCTCCCTCAACTCCTTGATACCGGCTGCAGCCGTATAACGGGTGAAGTTCTTGTCGATAGCCTCGTGCCCCTTTTGTTTGATGTTGTCAGGTGTGTTAAAGTCGGGTTCACCAACACCGAAATCAATTATTTCCTTGCCCTCTGCTTTCAACCGAGCGGCTTCTTCCATGACGGCCATGGTTGGAGAACTGGTAAGACTGCTGACACGTTTTGCGATCTTCATAAGTGTATTCCTCGGGTTCCGGCCTTTCTCGAGGCTTGGTTGCGTAGGCAATACTGGTTTGCTTTTGCCCTTACCAGCCTGAAACAGAAACCAAAAAGTATAGTGGTTTTGTGCCCTAATGTAAAATTGAAATCGGAGCATCGGAGCATGAGCGCAATCAAAGGTGAGGTGTGAAGGGAAAATCCCACGCTCTGGCCTGAAAGGCCAGAATAATCCAGCCCAGGGCAACGCCCTGGGTGAGGTCCACCCCCATGCCGCCAGCCCTGAAAGGGCGAAATAGAGATCTTGAGCTTCCAGGTTCTTGCGCCACAGGCTAGACCATCACTCCTCAACATCGGGATGATTGGGTCCGGATTCTCCTATTCCGCTCTTTCAGAGCTCGGCGTGTTTCGTGGGGGTCATTGACCCAGGGCGACGCTCGCGACAAAAGTCCCTTCGCTTGCCCTGGGCTTTGCTATATTGGCCCTTCAGGCCAGGTGAGGAATTGCCAAGTCACTGAGAAACCCTGAACCAGCTTCTCCGATGTAAACCACTTTTGATTGTCCGGAGACCTGACTGCGCTATCTTCCCGCCTTTTTTTTAGGTATGATGATGAATTCGGTACCCTGAGTCACGGCCCCTCTTGTTGAGGCGCGCCAGCCTGGTGACTGGTTACATAAGCGTAGAAACTGGCCGTTTGTGCTCAGGTTTCCGATTTCTGAAGAAGGAAGCTTCCATGACGACGACTGATGAAAAGACTCCTGCGGTATCCAATTTCATTCGGGATTTCATTGATGAGGACCTCCGAAATAACAAGAACGATGGCCTGGTGGTCACACGATTTCCCCCCGAGCCTAATGGTTACCTCCATATCGGACATGCTAAATCAATTTGCCTGAACTTCGGGCTGGCGCGCGACTACAAAGGCAGGTGTCATCTCCGGTTTGACGATACCAATCCCACCAAAGAAGAAGTGGAGTATGTTGAATCCATTCAAGAGGATGTTCAATGGCTGGGATTCGATTGGGGCAGGCACCTCTACTACGCTTCGGATTACTTCCACCAACTCTGTCAGTTTGCCGTTCTGATGATCAAAGAAGGGACTGCCTATGTCTGCGATCTGAGCGCTGACCAGATTCGGGAGTATCGAGGCACTTTGACCGAACCGGGAAAGGACAGCCCTTACAGAAACCGTTCCATCGAGGAAAACTTGTATCTTTTCGAGCGGATGCGCACAGGAGAATTCCCGGACGGATCGCGTACGCTCCGGGCAAAGATCGACATGGCTTCTCCGAACCTCAATCTGCGCGATCCAGTTATGTACCGGATTCTGCATGCCGAACATCACCGGACCGGGGTCAAGTGGTGTATCTATCCGATGTACGACTTTGCCCACGGTCAATCCGACATGATCGAAGGGGTTACCCATTCTATTTGCACTCTGGAATTTGAAGATCATCGTCCCCTCTATGACTGGTACTTAGAGCAGTTGCATGCAGTTCACCGCCCCCAGCAGATTGAGTTCGCCCGTCTCAACCTCAGCTATACGCTCCTGAGCAAGAGGAAACTGCTCCGACTGGTGAACGAAGGTCATGTCCGGGGATGGGATGACCCACGGATGCCCACCATCGCGGGAATTCGACGTCGCGGATACACCCCGGAGGCACTTCGAGCGTTTTGTGATCGGATCGGAGTGGCCAAACGAGACAGTATCGTCGACCTGGCCTTGCTGGAACATCATGTCCGTGAAGACCTCAACAAACATGCGCCACGCAGAATGGCTATCCTTCGCCCCTTAAAGATCGTGTTGACTAATTACCCCGAGGGTCAGATCGAAGAGATGGATGCGGTTAACAATCCTGAGGACCCGTCGGGTGGTACTCGAAAGGTTCCTTTCTCTCGAGTGCTCTTCATCGAGCAGGAAGATTTCATGGAGAATCCACCTAAGAAATTCTACCGGCTGGCCCCGGGGCGTGAGGTTCGCTTACGTTACGGTTACTTTATCAAGTGTAACGAGGTAATCAAGGACCCGAAGACCGGCGTGCCCGTTGAACTTCGTTGCACTTACGATCCCCAAACGCGCGGCGGCAACGCTCCCGACGGCAGGAAAGCTAAGGTAACTCTCCATTGGGTTTCAGCGGAGCAACCTGTCTTGGCTGAGGTCCGCTTGTACGACACTTTGTTCGTGAAGGAAAACCCGGACGATGTTTCAGACGGAGCTGATTTCACTGTAAACATCAATCCCAATTCTCTTGAGGTACTCACCAATTGCTATCTGGAACCCTCCTTGAAAGGAGCCAAGCCAGGGGAAAGGTTCCAATTCGAGCGAGTGGGCTACTTTTGTGCCGACTCGAAAGACTCCACAGAGAACCATCTCGTTTTCAACCGAATTGTCTCACTCAGAGATGAATGGGCCAGGATTCAAAAGGCCGAAAGCCAAGGATAGAACCGGGGCTTAAGGGGTTGAATACGAGTAGCCAGGTGTGGAGCGCGGTGACAGCGGGCGCCCTCGAAATCCGTTGTTTGGTGGCCAACAAACAGATCAACTCTGAGGGGGTCGAAATTCAGACAGTTCCTTGTCAAACCCCTTCAGGGTTGAGATGACTTCTACATTCAACCACGGGTTCCGTTCTGGGACTGACGTCCCATCACTACACCCGTAGCTACCCGAATTGTTCCCTTCCGGGGATCACATGGCTTTAGTTGACACCAATGGGCAATGCATCCCTATCCTTGATCTTCTTGCGGCTCCCCTGCGCATTCGCGGGAAAACACCATCAAGATTGCTGCGCTTGTGCGCTCTCCGATACCTTTCCAGATTTAAGAGAATCGGCATACCAACTCCATTGGCGAAGGATTCCGCGCAAGATCTGAACGTCGCGTTCTTCCAACCCTGCCCGGCTCAAGATCTGTCGTAAGGTCGCCATGATTCGCTGAGGATTGTCCTTGTCTAGAAAACCAATCTCGGACAGACATTGCTCCAGATGCGAGAATAGTCTCTCCAGCTCTGCACTCTCAGCTAATTCCATCCTGCGGCCCAAAGGCCAAGACTGGACTCGCTGGTACAACTCGTACACCACAATAGCCACGGCCTGACTGAGATTCATGGATCCAAATTGCGGGTCGGTGGGTATCGTGACCAATAGTCGGCAGTGATTCAACTGCTCGTTCGTCAAACCAGTTCGCTCTGAACCGAAAACCAGCGCAGTTTTCTGGTCTCCAAGAGCCACCAGATGTTCAGCCAGTTCGGAAGGTCGATAGGCCCCGGGAATCCATGGAATATTTCTCGAGCTTGTCCCTACGACAACGTGAAAAGAAGCAAGAGCTTCGAGTAACGACTCAAATCGCCCACAACCATCCAGAATTTCATCGGCGCCGCATGCACGTTGATAGGCTTCGCTAGTCAGCGCAGTCTGAGGATCCACCAGGATTAGCCTGCTCAGTCCCATGTTTTTCATCACCCGAGCTACTGCCCCAATGTTACCTGCAGACTGAGGCTGATTGAGCACAACCGAAACGTTTTCCGACCAGTTCATATTTGGCCTTTCGGAAATTGAACAGATGAACAACTTGGGAGGAGAAAGATAAGGATGAA
>DATKMG010000847.1:0-5720 GCA_035541995.1 Terriglobia bacterium | reverse complement strand
CGGCCGTTTAGCATGGGCTTGCTTGCATGGGCGGGGAATCTCAATGCCAGGATCTTTACCAGCATCGTGGTCTGGGCGATGCTGTGGTATTTGTGTTATTGGTTATACAAAAGGAAGCTTTTTTTCAAGATGTGACGCGTCTTACGCAGTGGTTTGCTCAAATTTCCGAAGCGCGCTCGGCAATTCTCTTTTCCAGATCTTTGTCGAGCAGTGCAATCAGCTCATGATAATTATCGGCTGAAAGCAACCCTTCACGGAGCAATTCACTGAGACGAGCCTTCTTCACATCCAGCAGATGGTGGTAATAGTGCAGCAGTTCCCGCTGAACCAGGTGCGGTTCTTTGAAATTCAATTCTGAAACAAGACTACGGAGTTGCTCCTGGCTTTCGGTGATTTGTCGGCGCAATTCCTGCTGGACGACATCGGAAATCCTTCCCTGGGAACGAAGCCGCTCAACCTCTTTGAGGGCGTCGGTCTCTGCCAGCATCCGGGCCTGCAAAAGCTCGAGATTTCGTGAACGGGCGTCTAATTGAGCGAGCTTCAGCCTGCGCATCAAGGGGGACATCGTCAAACCTTGGGCCAATAAACTGAACGAAACCGCTCCAAACACCATGATGACCAGGGTAGACCGTCCCGGCAAGTTGGTCGGCAGACTCAGTACCAGTGCAATTGACAAGGAGCCTCGTAAACCACCCCAAAACAAAACGTGCTGCCAGCGAATAGGCAGAGCAATCCCCGAGCGGTGGAGGATGGGTATCAATCCGTAGACCGCTGCCATTCTAGCAACCAACATCGAAAATACGGCCCAGAAAATGACCGGAACATTCTGGAACATTGAAAACTGAATTTCCATGCCCATCAGAAGAAATACCAACGAATTGGCTACAAAGGCGGCATATTCCCAAAAAGAGTTGACGGCCACCTGCGTGGTGGGAGACATACCGGTCTTCCGTCCATAATTGCCAATGATCAATCCTGCCACCAGTACTGAAATCACTGGGGAAACATCCAGGAGTTCCGCCACAAGGTAAGAACCAAAAGCGGCGATGGTGGTCAGAGTAATTTCCAGGAGGTGATCGTCAAAGAAGGACGTAAGCTTGGAGGCAGCCAGGCCAATGGCAGACCCGACGGCAATCCCGCCAAAGATAATCAAGAAAAACTCCCGCAACGAATTCCAGAAAAGTTCCTCAGCGGATGAAGCAGTTACCCCCATAGCAATCCCCAAAACAATGCGGAACACCACTGTTGCGGTTCCGTCGTTGAAGAGACTCTCTCCTTCGATGATGGTGGAGAGTCTTGCCGGAACATTCAGCTTCTTGAAAAGGGCCAGCACGGACACCGGGTCAGTTGCGGAAATCATGGCGCCGAACAGGAAGGCGGAGGACCAGGCCATTCCAGTTCCCAAATGCAAAAGGATCCCGATGACACCCACTGCCAGAAAAACGCCCGGGACCACCAGCAGCAAAATGGGCCATAGATTCTCACGCAGATGACTGAAATTCAAATTCCAGGAGGCTTCAAAGAGCAGGGCCGGTAGGAAGATCAACAAAATCAAATCCGGCGAGATGTGAACAGAGGGCAGGAAATGCATCGGACTGACGATCAGGCCGACGATAACCAGCATCAGGGTATAGGGGACCCGAATCCATTTGGCGGCTATGGCAACACAGGAGGATACCAACAACAACGAGATCAGGACAGTAATCGCAAAGTGAGTGTCAGTCATGGTATTTCATCCTTCTAGGTTTCAGGCGATCCAAACGATAATGGGGCTGCCGCGCATGTGAAGGCGCCACTCGGGGTTCCTTCTCCACTACTGATCTATTGAAAATCGAAGAATATGATGACAACTTTTTGTCCCGAAGGGATAACGGAAAGTAGCCGGGGTGAAGCGAAAAGCGCATCACCCCTGGCTTCTCGTCCCCCCCAAAAAATCTCCACCCCGGCAGGGGTGGCAGAATCGGATTTCACTATACTCTGCGAATGTCAATAACAAGAATCTTGTTCGTTCCTCTCAGAGTTTCATCGGTCATCTTACCATCCTGTCGGCCCGGCGGTAAGTGCAGGTGCTCAGGCCGACCGCTGGAGCAACTGCCGAGAAGGATTTACCGCGAGGGTCCTTGCCTAAATCCTGAGGCAGGCGAGGTGCTTGTAGATCGGGCCTTCGCCGGTTGCTTTTTCATATATAACTGAGAAATCGTTTGCTACGCTGCAACCTCCACCTCCAGCCCCATTAAATCTCCCAATTGGCGCATTCGTTCAGCATAGTCGCCGTAGATCCAGACCAGGTGATTGCCGTATTCAGCCTGTTTGCGGACAAAGGGTGAACCATTCCCTGTCTCAGCGGACTTAATGAAGGCCGCCACCGAACAGCCGAGGTTGTCCTTGTCCCAACCTTCGGCCCTAACCAGCTTGCCTTTCATAACGAGCACCTGTTTGGCGTTCGGATGCATCCTGGCAACAGTGACCCATCTTTCGGCATTCTGCTTAAAATCGACCACAGCCTTGGTGCCCCACCCTGATTGGATGAAGCGCCCAAGCTTGTATGGCAATCCGGGCTGGTCGAAGCCGTTCATTTTGATTCCCGGCGCGCTATGGTTGATCTCCACCAGGTTGTCTTCGCGGATGAACATGTTCCCAAGATGGGACGACTTGGCCGACAATGACATTAGTAGCCGCATGCCCAAAAGCGCCCCCATGTCTCCCTCGCAGGAAGAGGCGATTCCCTGGTCCTTGAAAAGCGTGTGAATCGGGCAAGGAGTGATCTTCCATTTCTCGACCAGCCGGCTCGCGCAAAACTCGAAGCACTCGATAGTGAATGCGTTGCAGGAGTGTGTATCCATCAGCGTTTCGACCGTCTGCTTGAAGAGAAGGCTGCGAACGACGTAGTCCCGATGGAGATCGGTCGGTGACCCTCAACAAGAAGCTACTTTTCTCAATTGTGCTATCCTGTTCGGTAATGCCTCCTAAGAATGAGGAGAATTTTGGCGGATTGGAAAGGAATGAAAATTTGAAATGGGAACAATTATGCAATATCTCAGTCTTTTGTTGATCTCTGCTGTCCTCGGTCCTACCTCAAGCGTGCCCTATCATCAATCCGGGTTTGAGGTGGCCGGCGAGGGTGTACCGGCGGGGTGGAAGACTTGGGCGGCTAGGCCTGAAATTGCGCCTCGAACGTTTGTCGATCAGGCGCACTCACGTGGCGAACGGGGATCGCTTGCCATTTCCGGCAACAGTAATCCAGCTGCATACGGCGGATGGGAAAGCACCGTCAAGGGAGTGGAAGCGAGCAGGTGGTACCGCTTCTCTGCTTACTATCAAGCGGAAGGGCTCAGCTATGAACCCCTTCAAGTCGTGGCACGGCTCGACTGGGAAACCCCCGAAGGGAAGGGGGCCGGGCGGCCGGAGTACCCTTACACAATCGCCAGGGAGCGGGAATGGACGCGACTTGCCATGGATGTACAAGCCCCGGAGAAAGCCGACAGTGTCACTATCCAATTGTACCTTCAGAATGCGCCTGCGGGAGTTGTATGGTGGGATGATATCTCCTTCCAGCCGATTCCAGCGCCGGGACCGCGAAACGTGACAGTGGCCTCTATCAACTACCGGCCGGGGCGAAAGACGGGCTCTGCCTCCGAGAACATCCGGCACTTCATTGAAGTTGCGGAGAAGGCAGTGCCAGGAAAAGTGGATGTTTTTTTGTTTCCGGAAGGCACACCAGCAGTTGACACGGGAATCCCATACGCAGAGGTGGCTGAGACCATCCCCGGTCCCATCACTGAGCAATTCGGCGAACTGGCGAAGCGGAAGAACGCATATGTAGTAGCCGGTATCTACGAGCGCGAGGGAAGCGCTGTTTACAACACGGCAGTGTTGATCGACCGGCAGGGAAAGGTGGCCGGTAAGTACCGCAAGGTCTACATCCCCCGTGAGGAGATCGAAGTGGGCATTACGCCCGGGGACGAATACCCGGTTTTTGACACTGACTTTGGCCGCGTTGGAATGATGATCTGTTGGGACTCAGAGTATCCGGAACCCGCGCGCGCTCTGGCACTAAAAGGCGCGGAGATCATTCTCATGCCGATCTGGGACGGGGAAAACACTCTCGTGAAAGCCCGCGCAATCGAGAACCATTTGTTCCTGGTGGAATCCAGCTATGGTTCCCCGACGCAAGTTCTGGATCCGGACGGGAAACAGCTCGCCCTGGCCCCCAAGGTGGGGATGGCGGCGGTGACCACCATCGACTTGAACCGTCGCTACAAGGACCCCTGGTTGGGTGATATGCGTGCGCGGATGATGAAGGAGTACCGCGGAGATATCAGCATTCAACGGCCCGACTATGTCAAGTAGGCATCTAATGGCTGAGGAACGACTCGTGTTCGCTTAGCCAAGCGGCGGAAGCGGTCAGAGCTTGGAAATTGTGTGAAGCATGCGGAATTGCCTCTGACGAACCCATCTCGCAAACGGTGCCTCCCGCCCCACTTCCCCTAATCCTTCGGAAAATTTGCCAGATTATTCGGGCAAGACCTTCACTTCCGCCTCAAACTTGTGGAACTCCCGGAACTCCATGAGGTTCCGAGTGTGGAGGTTTCTTGCGGAAGGGGGTAGAGCCTTACAGCTTGAAGTCGTGAGCTGAAGCTCAGCTCTAACCGGAAGCCAGTATTTCCTCCCTCCAACGCCGACCAGATCATAATCGATAGCCCAGACGGAACGGGCAATGGGGAAATCCACTGGAAGGTTCAAGGCCTGTAATTGGAGTCGAACCACCTGACCCGAAGCAATGTCAAACCACACGTGACCCTGGTAACCAACCTTAAGGGAATAGGGCCTCCTCCCTTCGTCGGAGTTCCCCACAAAGGAGATCTCCCTGTCCGAATTCTCCGTGTTCACTTGAACCTTCGCGCGCATGGTCTTCCACCCGCGGATTCTCTCATTCTTCTCCAACCTGAAATCAGCTTTCGTGCCAGGCTCAAACAAGGATTTCAGAGTCGAGCCGAATTCCCCGGCCGAGGTCAGGTCTTGTCGCGGTTCCGCGGGAGGAACAATCCCCGGAGGACGAGTCTCCCTCAGCAATTTGTAGTGCTCCTGGTGGCCGACATAGATGACCTCCTGGACGATTTCATCCTGGAATGTCCATTTCACTCCTTTTTCCCACCCCGTAGGAATCTGTTGTCCAGCTCCCTCTCCGGACAAATATACGGCGCCGTTGGGCAAGGAGACTTCTGCCGTGCGCCCTGCAAATCGCCTCGTGGCTTGAACGCAGGTGAAATCCGGCAGGCTTTCTGCATACAAGAGCGCCTTGGTTCGCGCGCTTTCGAGAAACTGCGGCCATGATTCCTTAGTCACTTCGAGTTGGATAGCGTCTGTTCTAACTTGGGGTAAAGTTGCGGTGGATTGCGAATAAGTCGTTGTGGAAAGGCAGCCGGCGGCTGGGACAAGAAAAATATGCACGACCAAAACCGATCGCCAAGGTTTGATTATCATATTCCTCTTGGTTGGCCCACTGCTTCCATCCAATTGAGCTTGACGCGACAAGAGGCAGAAAAACGCCAGCATGCGATTGAGGACTATTGTACTCTTTGTTTTCACCAGCTACTTACAGTATTCCTCCTGCAGTCCATTTTGATGAACAACGGCCAAACGGCAAAATTGAACTCATCGGCTCAGGGGCACACATCTCCCCTTAGTTCAATGGGTAATCATCCATCTCGAAGCAAAGC
>DATKMG010000846.1:0-4176 GCA_035541995.1 Terriglobia bacterium | reverse complement strand
ATTCTCATCCCTGCCACTACGATCTTTAGCTGGGGACATTGGCCCCGTGCCCGGTCAATGATTTCCTGCAAGTTCTGACGAGTGGCCTCCAGAGGGATTCCTCGCAGCCCGTCATTGCCTCCCAGTGCCAATACCAAAACGTCAATCTTGCGATTTAGAACCCATTCGATCCGGCGTACTCCTCCGGCAGTAGTCTCACCACTCAATCCGGCATTAATGACCTTCATGTTCCAGCCGGCCGCCTGGATTTTTTTTTGGATCAAAGCCGGGAAAGCTTCGTCGGAGGATACGCCGAACCCAGCGGTCAAACTGTCACCAAAGAAGAGGATCACTCTGGAATCAGGATGACTTTGTTTTTTCTCCGGGGAGAAGGGGTTTCCAGATGGCCCTGCAAATTCCTGTGGTCTAAACCAGGGGATTGTGAAAACCCAGATAATAAGGGGAACTACCCGGCATTTTTGCCGAAAGCTCCGGGACGGATTTGAACTGCCGGGAATCGAAACCCAGCGGTTGACCTTAGCCTCCATGAGCAAACTATGCCACAATGTCAAGAGAATTGGAAAACTCCCGGGTCTACTCAAGGGTCTATAAATGCGAGGTCATTGACTGACGTGATGAGTTCTGCCCCTGTTCTGGATGTGCACCGGCTCACCAAGACCTACCCGAGTGGGGACCGGATCTTGACGGTTCTAAAAGAAGTCTCATTTTCATTGGGAGAGAGTTCATCGGTCGCAATCCTAGGTCCATCGGGAAGCGGGAAGACCACCTTGCTAAGTCTGTGTGCCGGGTTGGACCGGCCTACTTCAGGTTCTGTTTTTCTCCACGGCGTCTGCCTCGACCCTCTGGGAGAAGACCAGCGGGCCTCTCTTCGAAACCAATTTGTAGGGTTTGTATTCCAGACCTTCCAGTTGATTCCCACACTGACAGCTCTGGAGAACGTCATGGTTCCACTAGAGCTTAGGGGAAACAATCAAGCTCGCCATCAGGCAGTGCAACTGCTCGAACGAGTCGGACTGGGGGAGCGTCTCAACCACTATCCGGTACAGTTATCGGGTGGAGAACAACAGCGTGTTGCCTTGGCCCGAGCATTTATCAATCGGCCCAGAATCCTCTTCGCAGATGAACCTACGGGAAACCTGGATACAGAAACCAGTGAGATCGTCTCCGACTTGCTCTTCGAGTTGAACCGAGCTGCCGGCACTACACTGGTCCTGGTCACTCATGATCACGAACTATCCCAGCGAGCCGAACGAATCATCCACCTGCGAGCTGGGGCCATCCTTTCAGATACCCGTTTTAGTCCTCGATGACAAGGAAGCAAGATGGATAAGGGACGGTCAAATGGCAGTTTAGGTTGGCAAGGGAAAATGGCTTGGAGAGACAGCCGCACAAATCGAAAGCAGTTACTGGTGTTTGTCTCTTCTATTGTGCTTGGGGTGGCCGCTTTGGTGGGAATCAGTTCGTTTGGCAGGAACCTTCGAGCTATCATCAACGAACAGGCTAAGACGCTCCTGGGCGCCGATCTGGTCATTCGAAGCCCTCGTCCGTGGAACCCGGAAGCTGAGGAGTTTTTGAGGACTATTCCCGGAAGAGAGTCGCGCGAAGTCAGCTTTCTTTCCATGGTAACTTTCCCGGGTCATCCTCAAACGCGCCTGGCCCAGGTTCGGTCACTGGAGGGTGACTTCCCCTTCTATGGCGAGTTCGAGACAGAACCGAAATCTGCCGCCGCCAGTTTTCGTTCGAGCCCCAGTGCTCTGGTAGAGGAAACCCTCATGCTCCAGTTAGGGCTTCGGGTCGGTGATATCATTCGAATCGGCTCCTTTGACTACCGGATTGCCGGAAAGCTGAGGAAGGTCCCGGGAGAAGGCGGAACGGCCTCCATGCTGGGTGGACGGGTTTACATCCCCATGCGCTACCTGAGCCAAACCAGGCTCCTGCAGGCGGGAAGTTTAGCCAACTATCGGGCCTATTTCCAGCTGAGGCCAGGGGTTGACGCAGAGGCTCTAGGACGCCAACTGGAGCCTTCCATGGCCCGACTCCAGTTAGACAGTGAAACCGTCGAAGAACGAAAAGCCTCACTGGGCCGGGCTTTCCAGAACATGTACCATTATCTCAACCTGGTCGGTTTTGTGGCCTTGCTGCTGGGAGGAATTGGAATCGCGAGTTCGATTCACGTATACGTGACCAGGAAGTTGAATACTATCGCGGTGTTGCGTTGTCTGGGCGCCGGAATCGGGCAGACTTTTCGCATTTACCTTGCCCAGGCCCTAGCCGTGGGCTTGGCTGGCGCTATGGCAGGGAGCTTGCTAGGACTAGCCATACAGTGGTTGCTTCCAACCCTGCTCCGGGAATTCCTGCCAATCACCATTCCTTTTTCAATCAGCTGGCTCCCAGTCCTGGAAGGGTTGGCGATCGGAGTCGCTTTAGCCTTGCTCTTTTCTTTGCTGCCCTTATTGCAAATCCGCCGCATTTCGCCCCTTCTAGCCTTGCGTTCATCTTTCGAAGGCCAAGATGCGGGCCATAGAGATCCCTACCGTTACCTCATCTACTTACTTCTAATGTTAGCCACGACGGCCTTTGCTATTGCGCAGACTAGAGAATGGCGTCAAGGCCTGGCATTCACGGCGGGGATTGTGATCTCGCTAGGACTTCTGGCCTTAGTGGGCAGACTGATGATGGCCCTGGTCAGTAGGTTTCTCCCCGATAACTGGCCTTATGTTTGGAGGCAGGGGCTGGCAAATCTTTACCGGCCAAATAATCAGACTCTCGTTTTGCTCCTGTCTCTGGGGTTGGGCTGTTGCTTGATCACGACCGTGTATCTAATCCACCACCTATTGTTGTCCCAGATATCTCTTTCCGGCGGAAGTAACCGTCCGAACCTGATCCTGTTTGACATCCAGAGTGATCAGCGGCCCGCTGTCGCTCAATTGCTCCAAGCCCAGGGAGCCCCCGCTCTCCAACAGGTGCCTATCGTCACAATGCGTTTGACGCAAGTCAAAGGACAAAAGGTTGAGAGCTTGTTGCTTGACAAGAGACGAACCATTCCAGAGTGGCTGCTTCGGAGGGAATACCGGTGCACCTACCGGGATCGTCTTGAGGACACAGAGACGATCGTTGCGGGTCGCTGGAATGGTCATGCGGAAACTGCGACCATTCCGGCGGTCTCGCTGGAAGACAAGACGGCTCAGCGACTCAAGGTTCAGGTAGGAGACCATCTGGATTTTGACGTCCAGGGTGTGCCTATGGCAGTCACCGTGGGCAGTCTGCGCAAAGTCGAGTGGGGGAAAGCTACCCCCAATTTTTTCATTGTATTCCCCGAGGGGGTTCTGGAAAAGGCTCCAAAGTTTTACGTGATGATGACTCGCTCCCAATCCAGCCAGATGTCTGCTCAGATACAACAGGCGGTTGTCAGCCAGTTCCCCAATGTATCGGTCATTGACTTGGCTCTTATTTTGGCCTCGGTCGATGCCGTCTTGGCCAAGGTCTCCTTTGTCATTCGTTTCATGGCGATGTTTAGCATCTTTACCGGACTTACGGTCCTGGGAGGCGCGGTCATAACCGGGCGCTATCAGCGAATTCAGGAGAGTGTTCTACTCAAAACGCTCGGCGCGAGTCGACGTCAGGTGTTGAGAATTTTGATGGTGGAATACGTATTTCTCGGCCTCTTCTCATCCCTTTCTGGATCGATCCTGGCCGTGGCTGCGACTTGGGCACTTGCTCGATTCTTGTTTAAGGTTACACTAACGATTGCCTACCTGCCGACCGTAGCGGTCTTGCTTGGAGTCTTGGGGTTGACTCTGCTTACCGGCATGCTTAGCAGCCGAGGTATTCACAGCCGGCCTCCATTGGAGGTGCTGCGATCCGATACTTAACCCCTTGGAATAATTCCGGATATTGGAAAGATAGACGACTAACGGTATGTAGGACGGGAGGGTTGCTCTGAGGCGAAATCATGGTGCTATTCGGAAGCAGTGAAGAGAGAAGATCCAAAGAACGGGAGATGAGGGCTCAGAATCGGTTGCCTCCCGGGCAATCGTTGACCTTAAAATGGCCCGTACTCCATGAAGGGGATATTCCCACTTTTAATCCCGAGACATGGGACTTCTCAACAGGCGGTCTAGTAGAGAAACCCTTGCGATTAAGTTATGCCGGGTTCATGGCCCTGCCCCATGTTCA
>DATKMG010000845.1:0-37318 GCA_035541995.1 Terriglobia bacterium | reverse complement strand
GCCGAGAATGCCAGGAAGTTGGGATATTCCCTTTTCCAGGGTTACTTCTTTTGTCGGCCCAAAGTGATCAAGGGCAGGGACGTTCCGGGTTATAAGCTCAATTATCTTCAGCTCCTGCGTGAAGCCATGACGGAAGACCTGAGTGTGGAGAAGATGGAACGGATTGTGTCGCGTGATGTTTCCCTGGCGTACAAACTTCTCCGATTTATTAATTCCGCCGCTTTCGGGTTTCGCTCTCGCGTTCAGTCCATTCAACACGCACTCGTGCTGATGGGGGTCCGCGAAATCCGAAAATGGGTCTCGCTGGTGGCTCTGACCGGGTTGGGGAAAGACAAGTCGGAAGAACTCGTGGTGGGCTCACTGATTCGAGCAAGGTTTTGTGAGTTGCTGGCGCCCAAGGTAGGCCTGGGCCACCGGAGCTCAGACCTGTTTCTAATGGGCATGTTCTCTATGATTGATGCCTTTCTCGATCGGCCCATGGAGGAGATTCTTTCCAGCCTCCCCCTCAGCGATGACATTAAGATTGCCTTGTCTGGCGGGAATAACCTGTTTCGAAAAGTATATGAACTGACCCGGGCTTACGAACAAGGCCTCTGGGAGGGAATGTCGCAATACTCAGCCAGTTTGGACCTCAATGAGGAAGAAGTTCCCCAGCTTTACCTCCAATCGGTGGAATTGACTCACCAGGTCTATCGCTCTTACCAATAAAGCAGGCATAGCCGGAGTTGTCCTGCCCACGCCGACTCGATAGCTATCCGACTTCAGTAAATCGGGGGACTTGGCCGAATGCCATATCGCGAACACTCGATGCGGCTGCGGCCATCGCTCAAGAACTAACCGCAGAGACGCGAAGGGGAATCCTGGATTCGCAGGAAGGTAGATGATCGAGAAACAGCAACTCACTGACGCAGGATGCAGGCTCAATCTGCATTCCCAATATTTACAGCTTGGCTCGAACAACTTGGGGTCAAGACCAACCGCAGATCCAAGGAGGCAAGGTGTTGACACTCTATTCACTCTATTCTTTGCGTCTTGGTGCCTTGGTGGTTAGAATTCAGACTATACCTTCCATCCTTTCCGATATTCGCGAGAAATGTACTGATTGGCTTTGGAATTGTTAGTGAACCGCATCTTATTGCTGTCCCAGAGCAGCTTGCCCTCTACTCGCTGAGCAATCACCCCCAGCAGCACCCATTCAGTAAACGGACCCGAATAGTCGAAATTCGAGCAGGCCTTTTCTCCTCCTTTGCAGGCTCGGAGCCAGTCGCGATAGTGCCCTGGAGAACGGGTCAGGATAGGATCAGGGAATTTGTAGTCTTTCATCCGTTCATCAGGCAGCAACCGCGAATCATCACCGTATTCGCCGGCGGTGATGATGCCCTTGTCTCCCGAAAAGAGTGAACCATTCTTCCCGTTGCCTAACTTGACATCTTCTCCTACCCCTTGTGGCCGAGGGGGCAACTCTCCCCCCTCATACCAGTAAAGGGTCACGGGGGCCATGGTGCCGCGGGCAGGGAACTCGTATTTCACTATGGACTTGTTGGGGAAAGTCTGGTCGTTCCTGCCATCAATCTTGATGCATTCAACACTGCTGGGGTCCCGCAACTGCAAGGCCCAGTTGGCTGGATCACAGATGTGGCAAGCCATATCGCCGAGGGCTCCACAGCCAAAGTCGTACCAACCTCGCCAGTTGAAGGGAGCATAATCATGGTTGTAGTCCCGGACTTTGGCGGGTCCCAACCAGATGTCCCAATCCATCGTATCGGGGACAGGCTCTTTTGGGAGTGGATTGGGAATCCCCTGAGGCCAGATGGGACGGTTGGTCCAGACGTGAACTTCCTTCACGTTCCCAATTTCACCTGCCCAAACCATCTCGCAGAGTTTCCGTACCCCCTCACCTGAATGGCCCTGATTCCCCATTTGCGTAGCCACTCCATATTTGCGTGCGGCCTCAGTGAGCTTCCGCGCCTCGTGGATGTTTTGTGTCAGCGGCTTTTGCACGTACACATGAATCCCACGCTCCATGGCCCATAGGGCTGCCACGGCATGATTATGGTCTGGTGTGGAGATGGTTACGGCTTCGATATCTTTTTGTCTATCCAGCATCTGGCGAAAATCTTTGTATTGTTTGGCCTTAGGGTATTTCTCAAAGCTCTTGGCTGCGGTTTTCCAGTCGGGGTCGCATAGGGCCACAATATTCTCGCTGGAACATCCCTCAAGGTCTGATGCGCCCTTCCCACCGGCGCCAATGGCCGCAATATTGAGCTTCTCGTTGGGTGATTTGTATCCTAATCGCTTCAACGAGACTGTTTTGGCCAGGACCTTCCCGGCAGTCAGCGTGGCCGCGCTGGTCATGATAAAAGAACGGCGGGACACTCTACGGTCACTCATGATTTCAAATCTCCTTTTGGACTTGGATGGCGTTCGAATGAATGATTGCGGTGATCCTTAAATCCCGGCAAGCAGGATCCTCCCGTACGGCAATGAAACCAATCCTTCCGGAAAGAAGAGGCTGCTCGATTCAGTTCTCGCAGGCCCTCCCTGGGGGAAGAGTAGCAAATCGTTGAGGTTGAGACAAGGGGGGGATTGAGGGTTGCCAGCTTCCAGACCGGGACTCAGAATTGGTATAAGTCGCTGGGCACTGAGACAGAAGAGTTGTCCCCGAAAGGCTAAAAGGGGAGATCCGGGGAGGATTTAAATCGCCACAGTTGGCCTACTTTCGAACCACTCGGAAGTAGTATTTTCCGGCATTTTCAGATTCTCCACTGGCAGAGATCCCACTGAGGCTCACAGCATAGTCTCCCGGAGTGAGGAGTTTTGCCGGCAGGATCAATCGCAGAAGTTGGCTTCGGGCGGCAGGTTCAGCCTTCAGCCAGCTTTGGCTCCAGATTTCTTCCCCGTCGACTCGTTGCACTGTTGCACGATACCTGGCGTAATCCTCAGGGGCAAAGTTCAGTTCCAGCTGCACCAGGTTGGTCCCGGAAGGAATACTCAACTTCTGACTGCTTCCGAGGCCCCTGAGGCTGGGAGTCAGAAAGAAGGCAAAAACAGGCTGTGTTTGCCCGGGGAGGAGCGAAAGACGAGAAGGCTTCTCGCCGGTCCTCAAATTGGCAACCTCCTGTTCCAGCAGACCACGCTGGTTCTGCTCATGCTGCAACCGAGCGGTGAGTTCTACATTCCGGTCTTGCGTTTCGGCCAACCGCTTTTGAAGTTCAGGAACCCTAGCCTGCTCAATCTCCTTTTGGAGTGTGAAGATCCGCACAACGGACCATGATCCACCGACCAGGATTAAAAGGATGGCAGCTGCCAGAGACCAAGCAGGTATCGGGTTCTGGACCCTCCAAACGGATGTCCAAGACTCCCACCAATTTGACCATCGAGCTTTTCTTGGCGCATGTTCTGCAATGTAGCGCCTCAGCTCCCTCGCAAAAGTCAGTTTCTGTCTCCGCTCCGGCGGCAAAAGAAAGAAACTCTCGAAACTCTCTTTCTGGCGACCAGATAGAGCGCCTTTCAAGTAGTCATCGATCAGTTCTTCTTCAACGCGTTGTAATTCATCGAAAACTGCGGTATCAATCATCAAGCGCTGTTCCAGCCTCTGCTGGTCTTCTGGCCTGAGTTCTCCCAAAAGGTAAGACTTTAAAGGCAGTTCATTCTCGAGATCGGTCTTCACATCCATGCCTCCTTTTGAAGTTCTTCTGCCCCCCTCCACTTATAAATGTGCCGAATTAGAATCCATTTCATGCCGCCGTTTTTTGTTGTAGACATTGAAGTACGCAATCATGCAGGTTCATTCGGATCCGGCAGGCCCGGATCCTCAACGCGTTCAAGGGAATCCCCAGCCGCGCGGCCAACTGTTTTCGAAGGTCAATCTTCAGGTGCTTTTCCTCCTGATAATACTGAAGCACGAGTTCCCGGCTTTGCGATGGCAAGCGGTCCATGCATTCTTCCAGGCAGGCGTATTCTCCTTCAACTTGAGTCGGGGGGTCTGGAACAGGGGGAGGCTGGGGATCAGGTTTTCTTCTGCAATATTCCAAGTGAACGTTGTGAGCCACTCCATAGAAGTAAAGAGCGGGGTCGCCGACATAAGTCTCTGCGATCTCTTGGACTCTGCGGATCACTCGGTTAATGGTCTCGTCGGCCAGATCTTCAGGACAGGTACAACCGCGACAGGTGAAGATCTTGATCAGTCTGCGACGGACATCCTCATACTTCTCCCCAGCCTGGTCAGGGTCGGGATTGAGCCAAACCAGAAACTTCGTAAAGGCTCCTTCCGTCAGCTCCCATTCCCTCTTGGGCGAGGGGCGAATGCTCATTTCCACTCTCCCTGTAGGATAAAGGCCGGCCAGTAGTAAGGAGATCGCCATGGTATTTCTTGCCACACCTCCACCTGGGCTTCCCGCGGAGCCGCCGCTGCAGGTTTTCCCTCTTGAACCATATGCAAAAAGAAGCGCTTCACCAGTTCGGCAGTAGCTTCATACTCGACCTTCGATAGGGCCCGACGATCACGGGTTTCTTGCCGTAACACGGCCATGAGAGAAGCAGAAGTGAGACTCACAATTTCGCGCTCCAGAATCAGGGGCACAGCCTCGTCTTTGATTGGTTGGCCAGATCGCCTTTTCGCCTGCTCTCTCCTCCACCCGGCAGTGTCGGTACTTCGCTTCTCAGTGCCAATTCTTATGACGTGCTATAAGACGACAACTCTGGCAAACGTAAAAACAGGGATAAGGAGCAGGTATGATGCCTTATTTCCATACCACAAATGATCGCTTTTGTAAATTGCCTTTTTCAGCGTCAAGACCAAGATGCATAGATTCACGGCTCCTCCGTTCACACCATATGGTCCACACAATTTCGACCGCCACTTGTACAATTAGCAAGGTCCACAATAACAACCAGACAATCATTGCAGCATCTCCCAGCGCGTCCTTCTCTAAAGCCACATCATCTGCATGTCCATTCCGTAATAGTAGGCCCCGGCCCTCTTCTTCCACTACTTATGACAAATGCCTCCGAAACATTTCAGGGTCTCAATGGAGTCATTTCTATCCGAGCCAACCGCACGTGGTATCGGTGCTCCCCTTATAGGAAGGCGCTTTCTTTCTGATGAACGCGGGCGCGCTGCGTCGCTCGGGTAACGATTCGGTTTGTCAGAATCGCGGTAACGAGGAACGGCGACCCCCTGTCTTCACTTCTTGAGCCGGAGTTCTTGAACTGGATGCTGAGAATCAAAAAATCGGGATTCAGGAGAAATGTTTCTGGACCTTCCGTCATACACAGATAGAAGAGTGATTCAGGTACGAATATAGACGGCTCGTAACTGGGGTACCCAAATAAACAAGGTGGCGAAGCAGTTGGTTGTGCAGCCAGCTCCACTTCATGAAATCCGGGTGAAGAGTTCGCTTCGGCTCACACCCCAATTCGACCCAAGGAGGTCAAAATGAAAAGGCTAATCCATCAGGTCTCTCTGGCAGTAACACTTTCTCTGGTTCTAGGGGTGGCGGTGGTGTCCGCACAGAATTCACACACTCTAGTTGGGGACATCCCCTTCGATTTCCACGTCGGAAAGGCATTGCTCCCTGCCGGCGAATACACAGTGAAATCCACTCCTCCAGTCTCTGGCGCCATCTGTATCCGGAGTAAAGACGGTTCCAAGAGCGCAATGGTGCAGACTTTCGGCCTTGCTCCCAGCAAAGAAGATGGGGTAGCAAAGCTGGTTTTCAATCGCTACGGCTCCTCCTATTTCCTGTCGCAGGTATGGAATCCCTCTGAACCAATCGTTCGGGGGCTAACCAAGTCAAAGGTGGAAATTGAAGTGGCCAGAAAGGCCAGCGAAGCCCAGGCCATGGAAGTCGCGCTCGAGAAACGCTAAGGATCTGGATCTCCGAGCGAATCGGCGCTCGTATATTCCTGTCGTTTGAAGAAGAGCTTTTCCAGTAACCTGGTTCTCTCCGGGCTTGAAGGATTTCCGGCAAAGCAACCCGAAGGTCCCGAACCTTCGGGTTGTTCCTTCAATTCCCGCTTTCCCCTTAGACACACTGCATCTGTTTCTTTCGTCAGCAGAACATCCGCGCTTCCAGTGCCGAATTACTTTTCGGCAATGTCTCAAACGGTGTGCCGCTTTTCATGGGAGATCCTCATGCCCATTCTCAATGCTGCAGCTTCTCACCCTCAAAACGAAACGCCGCGTCGGGTGACAGCGGTCACACGCGCGGCGACCACCCTCTAAAATGGCACTTTCAAGCGAGAATCCTGGCCAATAAGTCCCGTGCAATTCTAGGTAGGACAGGTCCCTGGGTGCAATGGAGGGGCAACCGGTTCGCTTTCCCCACCCATGGTGGTGGTCGCTTTGCTCGCCTGCCCACTCCGGTAGCGTCCCCAGGAAATACTTTCGAGGCTCTTGCCATATCGAATTAGAAGAGCAGACAAGCCCACTGAAAGCAAATGCTCTCAGAAGGATCGAACTGAAAAATGGACGCACTTGGAAGATTGGTCGCCGACAGAGGATTTCAGGACGGACTTCAGTGGGGCCTCGGTGGAGGACAACGCCTGAGCAGGTGTGCCATGAACGAGAAGGTGGGAGCAGAGAAGTACATGGAGTTAGGGGAGTCCGATCGAATTATGGGCGGACGACGGGGAACCTCTGCTCAGCCAGGGTTAGGTGGACGTCTGGGTGGGAAGCGTCAGTCCCTGGTCACAGTCCAGCGTTCGACAAATACAATGACGCTCGAGCGCTGGGAACAAATCAGCCGGATCTTCTATGCCACTTTGGAAGTAAACGAGAAAAGGCGGGCCGATTTCCTGAAAGATGCCTGTGCTGAGGATGCTGATCTGCTCGATGAGGTGAGGTCACTGCTGGCCACTGATGAACAAGGAGGCGGACTCCCGGATCAGTCATCTGAGGAAGAGAGAGCCCAGCATCCCAAGGAAGAACCGGGTTCTCTTCTCGGGCATCGACTCGGGCCTTATCGCCTGGTGAGTCTTCTGGGGGTTGGCGGGATGGGAGAGGTTTATAAGGCGGTCGACACTCGGCTGCAACGAGTCGTGGCTCTAAAGATTCTTCCAAAGGACTTAACGACGGAGGAGGAGCGGGTGAAACGATTCCAGCAGGAAGCTCGTGCTATCTCGGTTCTCAACCATCCTCACATTTGCACTCTTTACGACATTGGCGAACACAATGGGCGGTCATTTCTGGTGATGGAATACTTGGCCGGCGAGACTCTGGCGGAGCGCCTGAAGATGGGACCTCTTCCACTCGAGCAAGCACTGGAAGTGGGCGCCGATGTTGCTGGCGCCCTGGAAGCGGCGCACAAGCAGGGAATCGTTCACTGCGACCTGAAACCGGGCAATGTGATGCTGACCAGGACCGGCGCAAAGTTGATCGACTTCGGCTTGGCCAAGCTAAGAAAGCACGACGGCCTCGACACATCGACGGCCGAAACAGTCACGCAAACCACGCCGGGGCTAGTGATGGGCACACTGGAGTATATGAGCCCGGAGCAACTGGAGGGGAAGACAGTGGACAGGCGCACCGATTTCTGGGGATTAGGGGTGATCTTGTACGAAATGTTCACGGGCAGACGGGCATTCGAGGGAAAGAGCCAAGCCCGAGTGATTGCCGCCATCCTGGAACATGAACCGGTACCGGTCGGAACAGTTTGGCCTATCATGCCGTCAGCAATCGACCGCCTTATACGACGATGCTTGGCCAAGAGCCCTGGCGATCGTTGGGATAACGCCCATGACCTGGCAACCCACCTTCGGCAAATCCGGAATGGCAGGAACACAATTTCAAAGCTTGGCCAAGCCGCTCGGCAGGTCGGGAGATGGAAGCGGACCACAATGGGATTGTCAGTAGTTCTGTCAGTTGTATTGCAAGCGGTCGCCGGCTTTTAAGAAAGGATAAAGCTGATTCGCGGCGAAATGTTTTGTCTACTTTTGGCATAACAGACCAGAGGAGTAAATCAGATTCCGATTGAGCCTCTAACAGGGTCGACCCAGAAGATAGGGTGGTGAAGCAGTTGGTCGCGCAGCCAACTCCACCTCAAGAAACCCGGGTGCAGAGTTCGCTTCAACTCATACCCCCTACTCAAGTTAAGGAGGACAACATGAAGAAGCAAGTCATCCAAGCCACGTTGGCGGTGGCAGTTTCAATAATGTTGGTAGTGGCAGTCGGTTCCGCTCAGACTCCTTCCAGGGGGTCGGCGGACATTCCCTTTAATTTCCACGTTGGAAATGCGACACTTCCTGCTGGCCCGTACCAGGTGAATTCAGGGTACCCGACTACGGATAGCCTCTCGATCCGGAGCAAAGATGGTTCTAAGGGTGCCATCGTGATGACATCGGCCGTCGCACCAATGAAAGCGGACGGGACGTCAAAACTAGTGTTTAACCAGTATGGGTCCGAGTACTTTCTGTCAGAAGTATGGAACCCCTACGACTCAATCGTCCGGGGAGTAGTGAAGACAAAATCCGAGGTGGAAGTTGCCCGAAAGGTGCGTGAAGGGCAAATCACCGAGGTCGCTTTGAAAAAGCGCTAGTAGTTTGAGTCCCTAAATTTGTAGCTTTTGAGCATCCTTCCGGGCCAGGAAAGGGACATCTCCAGGAACCCGGTTCTCGCTGGGTCCAGAAGGAGTTCAGTTAGACGACCCGAAGGCCACAAGCCTTCGGGTCGTTGCCTTTTGCCTGTCATACTATTCGCAGCCACGCGAACTCTTCTTAAGAAGATTGCCCTTGCCGGTACTTATTTTTGGAGGAGTATTTGCCTGCGGTCTGAGGGTGCGTCAATGTGTGTTCCTAATTAGGGCTGTTTTTGTCGAGTAAGCCCCTGACTTTCATCCAATCCTCACAGCGCTTGGTCCAGGAAGAGAGAATTGCATCCTTTGGCGCCAGGCCAAATCCGTGCTCTCCTCGTTCGTAGATGTGCAATTCCGCTGGAACTTTTGCCTCGCGGAGGGCCATGTAGAAAAGGATACTGTTTTCCGGAGGCACTCCGTCATCTTCATTGGTGTGAATCAAGAAGGTCGGAGGTGTCATGCTTGTTACGCGAGTCTCATTGGACAGGTCTTCTACTAAATCTAAGTCCGCATTTTCACCCAGCAAGACCTGACGAGAGAATCGATGTGTGTATTTGGTTCTGAACGAAATGACGGGATAGACAAGGATCATGAAGTTCGGACGGCAGTTCTGGCGCTCCATCTCGTCGGAGGAAGAGGGATTGCCGTTATCAAAATGGGTACCGGCCGTGGAAGCCAAATGTCCACCGGCAGAGAAGCCCATGATCCCAATCCGCTCAGGACTAATATCCCATTCTTTTGCTCGCGCGCGGACCAGCCGAATCGCCCGTTGGGCATCCTGGAGGGGGGCCGGGTGATGATACCGCTTCCCATCAGCAGACCCCAGACGGTACTTCAGAACAAAAGCAGTCACACCAAAGGAATTGAACCATTGAGCGACTTGGCGTCCTTCATGATCCAAAGCCAGTCCAACATAAGCGCCACCCGGGCAAACAATTACGGCAGTCCCTGTGGCTGTCTGCTGTGGCGCAATGTACGTCGCTAGTGATGGTTTGTCTTCTTCTCTTTCTCCCAGAGCGCCAGGTGCCCCCTCGGGCCAGAGTAGAATTTGGTTGGGTTCTGCGGCCCTTAAGTTGACCTGCAGCAGAGCCAGGTTCAAGACGGCCGTGAAGATGAAGACTAAGTAGCTTCTTGATGTTCGGCGCATGTTGAGTCCTTCGATGCAGAGTTGATGATGATCATTCATGAGCAGCTTACGACCCCAGGATTTGTTGATAGGGTCGGTGCGTGCCGACGCTTTTCTATCACATTCTGGGGGGCTGAGGAGAGACTATGAATTAGCGTCCTTATAATAGAAGAGACGTTGAGCAAGATCACAACCACCCAATTCTGACTCGCCTTGCGGAGGATTCTGCAACATGTTTGCCTGCCCGATCTCGTTCCATCCTCGTATTGCCATAGAGGTGCAATTCAATTATTCTCTGGATCTTCGATTTCGCAGATGCCCAGTCGGGATTTCAACAGGACGTAACACCGATTCTCAACCCGGCGCTTCGAACTGAAACGCCGCCTTGGAGGAAACGATGTCTTCATATGTGGCAGAGGCAGTCGGAACTATGATCCTGATTATTTTTGGCAATGGGGTGGTGGCCAACGTTCTGCTTCGTAAGTCCAAAGGTGAAGGCTCCGGTTGGATTGTCGTCACCACAGGCTGGGCCATCGGGGTGATGATGGGGGTTTACTGTGTCGGACGCATCAGCGGTGCACACCTGAACCCGGTGGTGACGGTTTCATTGGCTGTTCTCGGTTCTTTCCCTTGGAGTGAAGTCCCCGGTTACATCGTCTCTCAGGTTACAGGCGCATTTCTTGGAGCGACGGTTGTTTGGCTGGCCTATTTGCCGCATTGGCGTATTACCGAATCTAAGGAGTCCAAGCTGGGTATTTTCTGCACGATTCCCGCGATTCGAAGACTGTCCAGTAATTTGTTGGCGGAAGCTATTGGCACCGCTTTATTGATTCTTGGTATTCTGGGAATTGGGGCTAATGCTCTAAAAATCACTACTCCGGGAGATCTCAACCTGGCCTTGGTTTACAGTCACGGTCTCCAGCCCATGTTGGTGGGTTTCCTAGTCTGGGGTCTAGGGCTGTCTTTGGGCGGACCCACTGGCTATGCTATCAATCCAGCCCGGGACTTGGGTCCACGGATTGCCCACGCGATCCTCCCGATTCCCGGCAAGGGGCCTTCAGATTGGGGCTATAGCTGGGTACCCGTTATTGGACCTCTCATTGGAGGTGTACTGGGCGGGTTGTTTTTCAAATGGGTCGGCTTTTGAGAGCATTTCCCCGAGCTGCCGAATTCTTCAAATTCACATGGGGTGTGGGCTGCAGTCATGAACTGTGTCATCAAAAGAAATGGAGGTACAGGTGAACGCCCAATACGTGGGTGCACTGGATCAGGGCACCACCAGTACTCGGTTCATTATTTTTGATCATGACGGGAACTTGGTGGCTAGCCACCAGTTGGAACACGAGCAAATATTCCCGCAGCCCGGATGGGTGGAACACGATCCATTGGAAATCGCTGATCGGTCCCGAGATGTTATTGAGGTGGCGCTGCGAAATGCCAGGCTTTCGGCTTCGGATCTGGCGGCGATTGGAGTGACTAACCAGAGAGAGACGACGATCGTTTGGAACCCGAAGACAGGACTTCCTTGGTACAACGCCATTGTCTGGCAAGACACACGGACAGACAAGATTGCGAGTGTTTTGGAGCGCAGCGGGAAGGGCGTGATCGTTCGAAGAAAGACCGGACTTCCACCCGCGACCTATTTTTCTGGTGGTAAAATCCAATGGATCCTCGAGAACGTAACAGGTGTTAGGGAGGCAGCTGACAAGGGCGAAGCCATCTTTGGAAATACAGACACATGGGTTATCTGGAACCTGACGGGTGGCGTCAATGGCGGAGTTCACATCACTGACGTTACTAATGCTAGCCGCACCATGATGATGGATCTTGAATCTCTGAGTTGGGACGAGGAGCTCTTAGGATTCTTCAATATCCCGCGGTCCATGTTGCCGGAGATTCGTCCTTCAGCGGATTCGAAGTTCTATGGTTGGACCTGCGGAACTGGCCCGTTACGTGGTCAGGTGCCCGTCTGTGCGGACCTCGGCGATCAGCAGGCCGCCACACTAGGACAGGCTTGTTACCGGCCGGGAGAAGCTAAGAATACTTATGGCACGGGCAATTTCATGCTTCTCAACACGGGGACAGCCATCGTTCCGTCAAAATCCGGGTTATTGACTACAGTGTGTTATCGAATCAACGATCAGAAAACGGTTTATGCCCTGGAAGGGTCGGTGGCCGTTACGGGGTCAGCGGTTCAATGGTTGAGGGACCAACTTGGTCTCATCCGAGCCTCGGCGGACGTGGAAGCACTCGCCAACTCCGTGCCGGATAACGGAGGTATTTATTTTGTCCCTGCTTTCTCTGGACTTTTTGCCCCTTACTGGCGGTCAGATGCGCGTGGCGCCATTGTGGGGATGTCTCGCTTTAATCATCGGGGACACTTGGCCCGTGCGACTCTGGAGGCCATTTGTTACCAGACTCGGGATGTGCTAGATGCTATGGTCAACGACTCCGGTGTTAATCTGGAGATCTTGAAAGTGGATGGTGGCGGAACCGTCAACGACACGCTCATGCAACTGCAAGCCGACATTCTGGGTGTGACAGTAGTTAGACCCCGCGTCACTGAGACTACTGCTCTGGGCGTAGCCTATGCGGCCGGCCTGGCCTGTGGATTCTGGCAGGACCTGGAGGGGTTGCGCAGCAACTGGAAGGCTGACAAACAATGGGAGCCTACTTGGACCGACCAGCAGCGCCAAGACGGCTATGCCGGTTGGAAGAAGGCTGTGGAACGGACGCTGAATTGGATACCAAACGAATAGCCGATTACCGGGCCTCCAAATGCCATTGCGAAATCAATGTAGGAGCATGCCTCCGGCAGTCGATCTTCAATATAGAACCTCCTCCAGGCCAGAGCTGACTCCTGCATTGTCGGGCAAGCAATTTCTCAGGTGGTGATGACCAGGAAAGGGGTTCGGCACTCCCATGAAGACTGCAATTGTTCTGAAGGGCGAGACTCTCGGCAACGGTGACAACTTGCTAGGTCAACAGTTAATGGGATCCTTCCTTCGCAAACTTTGGGCCTCTAGGCAGAAACCTGATTTCATTCTATTCTATAATTCGGCTGTTAAACTATTAGGATCCAGTTCCAGCGTCCTCGATGCTTTGGAAGGATTATCCAATGCTGGAGTTGACCTGATAGCGTGCGGCACCTGCATTGGTTTTTATAGACTCAAGGACAGCATGGTGGTTGGCAGAGTCAGCGATATGAAAGAAATTGTCGACATCCTGTTGCGGGCCGAAAAAGTGGTGACTCCATGAGGGGAGCGAGACTGAGTGTTAACCGTGACATCCGCCGACCAATTTGAACCGGGCGACCGCCGCGACGGGTGACGGCGGTCACACGCCCGGCGGCCACCTTGATTCCTGCATTTTCATAAGGGCCCCCATGATCTTTTCAAGCTCACCACCGCGGATGAAAATGCTGGAGGGCCCCGCTTTGTCGGGGCCGCGGTCGCTCTCAGGGCTAGATGCGGGACGAGGGCGTCCCCTCTCCAATTCTATGGAGACGCCGCGCCCCCGCGGCGCCCCTAAAAACCGCATTTTCATAGAAGGGCAAACGACTGAATATTCCATCAGGAGACTCCATTGAAAATTACTAATGTAGAAGCCATCTACTTGCGGTTGCCTCAAGTTAAGCAGCAGTGCGACAGTGGGCAAGACGCCTTGATTGTGAGGGTGACAACGGATGCCGGGATCACAGGAATCGGGGAGGTGGATTCCGCTCCGTTGGCGGTGAAAGGCGCCATCGAGGGCCCGTTTTCCCACACGACTGCCTGTGGGCTTCGTGAGCTTATTGTTGGAGAGGACCCATTTGCTACAGAGTACCTCTGGCAAAAGATGTATCGAGGAAACATTTATGGCGGACGGCGCGGCGTGGGATTGCATGCCATGAGCGGTATCGATATGGCTCTTTGGGACATCAAGGGAAAGGCCTTGGGACTACCGGTCTGGAGACTCTTGGGTGGTGGCTTTCATCGTCGCATCCGCGTTTATGCCAGCTCCCTGTTTGGGGCGACTCCCAAGGAGACAGGCGAGCGAGCCAGGCGTTTCCGGGACCGAGGGTTCACCGCCGTTAAGTTTGGGTGGGACCCCATGGGGCAAGATGAAGAGACAGATATTGCTCTCGTTCGGGAAGCACGCAAAGGGCTCGGGGAAAATGCCGACCTGATGATCGATGCGGGGTTGGTTTGGGACGCCAAGACGGCCATTCAAAGAGCACGCGCCTTTTCTGAATACCGGATTTTCTGGTTGGAAGAACCACTGTCGCCTGATAACTATGAAGGGTACCGAAGACTCTCTGAGAGCACAGAGGTCCGTATCGCAGCCGGTGAAGAAGAGAGCGAGCGTCATTCCTTCATTCAATTAATGGACCAAGGGAAGATCGACGTTGTGCAGGTTGATTTGACGCGTTGCGGGGGGTTCACAGAAGCGATGAAGATCGCCTCCCTGGCCCATGATCGAGGCTTGCCTGTTGTCAACCATGGTTTCACCACCTACATCAATGTGGCTGCTGCATTGCACTACTTGAACTCCATCCCGAACTCGTTCATTGCGGAATTTGTCGTGGAAGAAGAAACAACTCTTCGGGAGCAGTTAACTCGGCAAAAGATCACTGCTGTCGACGGCTTCGTGGAGCCTCCATCTAGACCAGGATTGGGAATCGATTTGAATGAGGAAGCGCTTGAGGAATACAGGGTTTGAAAAGCGCGAGACGAATTAAAGGGGTATCTGTCCAGGGATGTTAGGATGACCACCGATGTGACGACAGCCGGTCCGGGCCTCGAGAGCTTGCTTTCCCGAATCATTCCGCGAGAGCGGCTGTTGACTCGCCCCATCGACCTGGTTGCCTATGCTTGCGACGCCAGCTTCTACCGGCTCATTCCGCAAGCGGTAATTCTGGCTGATGGGACAGCGGAAGTTCAGGCTCTTCTTGCCTTGAGTCAGCAGTATCGAATTCCATTGACCTTCCGGGCCGCCGGCACCAGTCTGTCGGGACAATCGATCACAGACGGCATCCTGGTGGAGACAGCTCGCCATTGGAAGTCGATAAAGGTAGAAGAAGATGGTTTGAAAATCCGAGTCCAGCCTGGTGTGATTGGCGCTCATGCCAACCGCATTTTGGTTTCGTACGGTGCCAAGATTGGACCCGACCCCGCTTCGATCAACACCTGCATGATTGGAGGGATCCTTAGCAACAATTCCAGCGGCATGTGTTGCGGTGTGGAACAAAATGCCTACCATACTCTCGAGTCACTGACATTCATTCTTCCTTCCGGGAGATCCTTCAACACCGCTCTGCCGGATGCTGATGAGCGGTTCCGCCAGCTGGAGCCAGCCCTTGCGCAGGGCTTGCTTGAACTCAAGGCCCGGATAGCAGGGGATCCGGTTCTGCCAAAGAGGATTCGAGACAAGTACCGGATGAAAAACACGGTGGGTTATTCGCTTAATGCCTTTCTGGATTACGAGAAGCCCATTGAAATCTTCCGTCACCTCTTGATCGGGGCGGAAGGGACTCTTGGCTTCATTGCTGAAGCGGTTCTTCGGACGGTTCCGGACCTGCCAGTCAAGTACACCGGGCTTCTATTCTTTCCGAGTCTCCACGCAGCCTGCGCGGCAATCGAACCATTTCGTCAGGCGGGAGCGAAGGCCTTGGAACTCATGGACCGTGCGGCATTGCGATGCGTTGAGAAACAACCCGGCGTTCCAGCAAATGTCGCGACACTCCCGCCGGAGGCTGCCGGGCTCCTGGCCGAATTCCAGTGCCGGGAGGAGGCGGGTCGTGCTGGGCTGGAGAGTGCAGCCAGAGAAGGAGTGGAAGGGCTTCAGCTGCTGGATCCTCCAGTCTTTACTCACGATTCATCCCGGCAGGCGTTGTTGTGGAAGGTGCGCAGCGGATTGTTCCCCTCTGTAGGTGCGGTTCGGAAGAGCGGGACTACAGCCATCATTGAAGATGTTCTCTTCCCTCTCCCTAGGCTTGCCGATGCGGCTGTCGACTTGACTCGGTTGTTTTCCAGGCACGGCTATCACGAGGCCATAATTTTCGGCCACGCCAAGGATGGGAATCTCCACTTTGTGATCGCGCAATCCTTCAATCAACAAACTTCCATTGACCAATATGCTCGATTCATGGATGACGTGGTCAGCCTGGTAGTCGACCGCTATGATGGGGCCCTGAAAGCGGAACACGGCACGGGAAGGAACATGGCCCCCTTCGTGGAAACCGAATGGGGTGCGGAAGCCTATGCGATCATGCGGCGTCTAAAGGAGTTGGCAGACCCGGCGGGTTTGCTGAATCCCGGAGTTATCCTGAACGCCAATCCCCAGGCGCATCTGAAAGATCTGAAGACCCTTCCGACCGTAGAGGAGGTGATAGACAAGTGCACTGAGTGCGGCTTTTGTGAACCGCACTGTCCGAGCCGCAACCTGACTCGCACGCCGAGGCAAAGAATCGTAGTCCGCCGTGAAATGGAGAGGTTACGCCAGGCGGGCGATTCCGCGGACCGATTGAACTCGCTCGCCAGGGATTTTGTTTACGACGGGTTGGAGACCTGTGCCGTGGATGGTCTATGTGCCACGGCCTGTCCGGTGTCTATCAACACCGGTGACTTGACCAGGCATCTTCGTGCCCAGAGGCATTCTCAATTCTCACGGTGGCTGGCCCTCTTGATAGCAAAGAATTTCGCCACCGTTGAGAAAGGAGTACGCGTTGGATTGAGGGTAGGAAATCACATGCAGGCCTTACTCGGAGACAGGCCGGTAACAAGTCTCAGCCGCCTGGCTCGAGCCGTACTCAGAAGTCTCATCCCGTTGTGGCTCACTCCCATGCCCAAGCCGCCCCGAGTCCCGCTTCCGACGACAAGGCAGGAAGGGGCATTCGCTGTATATTTCCCATCGTGCTTGACCCGCACAATGGGTCGACTGCCTGACGAATCCGGTTCCGGCTCGCCGGCAGAGGCCTTACTGGTCGTTTCACAGCGGGCAGGCAAGCCGTTGTGGATCCCCAGCCAGATAGTAGGCCTTTGTTGTGCTACACCGTTTTCATCAAAGGGCTACCGCGAAGCCCACCTCTGGATGGCTAACAAAACGGTTGAATCTCTCTGGAACTGGACCGGACAAGGGAAGTTGCCTGTTGTGATCGATACAAGTGTCTGCACGCACGGTCTCAAGAGCTGCAAGCCATTCCTTTCAACCGAAAATGCAGCCAGATTTGAAAGGCTCCAGATCTTGGACAGTGTCGAGCTTGCGGCTGACTACCTTTTGTCGCAGCTCGTCATTCGTCGACGGGAGCGGTGTACAGTCCTTCACCCTGTGTGCAGTTTGGTGGAGATGAATCTCACGGCCAAATTTGAAAGAATTGCCAGGGCCTGCAGCGACAAGGTCGTCACGCCTATTTCAGCAGGTTGCTGCGCTTTTGCAGGAGACCGGGGCTGGTTGTTTCCAGAATTAACTGCGTCCGCCACCGAACAAGAAGCTCGGGAAGCCCGGTCTGCAGGGGCTGATGGTTTTTATTCCTCCAGCCGGACCTGTGAAATCGGGTTGAGCCGGGCGAGCGGACAAGTGTATCGATCTTACCTCTTTCTTCTTGAGTGGGCCACTCGCGATGAGAATCATTGAGCTCCGTCGGGAATTGGCTGGAGAAACACGGAAAAGCTAACGCGGCCGTAGTTCGAAACCAATAACTAAACGCAGAGACGCGAAGGCGCAGAGAAATATGCGTCAATGACCGCGTTCGCATCATCGGGCATGCTGGGTTAAAATATTTTTAAGCCTGCATGTCGATCTGCTAACACGCTATTCGACATACTGGTAGAGACAAGGAAATGAAATTCTTCCTTCCAAACGCCAGAAAAGTGGACCTCATGCGAGCATCTTCGACTGTTAAACATTTCAAACTGAAACAAAGGAGGCAGTTGTGAAACAAGCAACCAAGAGTCAAGTCGACCCGTTGAACCGAAAAAATTATGGCGCCATTTCCGCCATGCTTATAGTGAAGGACGTGGAGAAAAGTTACCAATTCTGTCAGAAGGCCTTTGGGTTTGAAGGACGTGGTGTCATGCAAGGGCCCGACGGAAAACCGATGCATGCAGAGTTGAAGTTACGAGAGTCCGTTCTCATGCTGGGCCCGGAATGTCCTGAACGGCAGGGTTTCAGTGCCAAGACCCTGGGCAATACTCCCTCAACTCTGTATCTCTTAGTTGAAGACGTAGACAAGGTGGCCAAGCAGGCTGCCAGTGCGGGCGCCACCCTACTCCAGCCGCCGACGGATATGTTCTGGGGCGACCGTACAGCCATGCTTGTCGACTCCGATGGAAACAAATGGATGGTGGCGACTCATAAGTCGGAACCAACCCCCGCACAAATGGAAGCGGAAATGAAAAAGATGGCGGCGCAAATGCCTTCCTCAAAATAACTGTGCGGAGAAACTCGCCTCTTTTGGCTGAGAGACATGCCGAGAATGGCCAGGTATCGGCGTCGTGAAGTTGGTTCTGCTCTTTGACATTCACTTTGACATCTTGCTGAGCCAAGTGGGTGAGGCACCGGAAAACCCGGAGGTGTCTTCAGCTTGACGTTGGTTGCATTGGCAGTTCAAGCGGCACTAGGGCAAGTGTAAGTGTTGGCATTGCGCCCTGCCCGGTTCCTATGCTCGTCCTGGTGCTCCCTCTGGACAAGATTGGTCCTGGTAAAGCGATTGTCAAGAAGGATGCCGCACCGAGACGCCTTGTTATTCGCACACTCACTGTTCGTGTGCGGACTCTCTCAGGGTATGCAGTTGCAGCTACTCTTCTTGTGTGTAGATGTATGGAAGGGAGAAGATAAAAATGAGATGGCTACGTCTTACCCTTTGGGTACCTCTCCTGCTTCTCTCACTTCACCAGGCTACTAGAGCACAAGCGTCTGTCGAGCCTATTAAGGCCAAGCAAAGGAAGCTCACCTATCAAATTCAGCCCGATGGCTCCAGGATCCTCAAGCGAGAAGAGGCAGGGGCGTTTTACCGCTCTTCGTCCGGGGGCACTATGAATAGCATGGGCGACCGGTCTACATTTTTCGATTAGCAGGGCAACGCTTACAATATCGTCCATAGCAAGAAAATCGCTAACTTTGTGGAGCACCCGCCTGAACCCCTCCACGAAATGATAAAGAAGATACCACCGGAGGGCATTCATGGCTACGAAATGGTGAATGGGCTTCAATGTGCCATTCGCCCCGTTCTGATGAACGGCAAGCCTTCGGGTAAGTGTTATTCTTACTTACCCTATGGTTTGAATGTGAAAATCGAAACGACGGCACCTGGCGGTTCCTTTTGGGTCGTTCGAGAACTCTATGACATCGAGGTAGCTGAGCCCGATCCGGCGCTCGTTGAGATTCCCGAAGGTTATTTCATCCAAGACGAGGGAGAACAATGACAAGCCGGAAAGAGAAAAAGCATTCATTCGACTCCCTCGTCACTGCCAAAAACCTGATGGGAGTTCTGTGGTTGCTTATTTCCTATTTGCTTTAATGTGGAGGTATGCGCCTTAGGTGTCCAGATGGAAAGAACCCGGGTTAGAATATTCTCCCCATACGAAACAAGACTTTAAACTGGCCTCCTTCCCCATAACTGACACCCAGGAAGACGACACCGATAAAGGTTTCACCGACCAATCCCACGGCTCCATCCTGGTAAGGGTTGGCAGATTGGTGTTTTGAGAAGGCCCTTCCGATCTCATAAACCCCCTCCAGGTAAAATTTTCCCAGAGATGTTGGCTGAGAAAACAAGGAACGGAGCAGTGCGAGGTCCCCATAGTAGTACCTGCTGCCATATTGTTCGTTTCTGCTCAGCGCACTCAGCCGCAGTGGTCCCCCCAGGGAGAAGAGCGGGACAGGCAACTGGTTGTTTCCTGTCACACCCCCTGAGATGCTGTTCAGAATGGTGTACCTCGAATTGATCGGGTGAGCGAAGCTGACAAGGCTTTCGATCTGCGGATACTCTCTCTTTGCTATGGGAGAGCTAAAGGTGTACCGTGCTTCAGTGACCGTGCGAATTCCGCTGTGGGGAACCATCGGACTGTCCTGTCCTTCATGTTCCCAGCGGGCCCGCAAGAAGCTCAAATTGCCAGTTCTTTCGCTAATGATAGGCGACCCCTCGGACTGGCTAAACCGTGCATGGCCAATCTGGTAGCCAAGGCGGACCTCGTCAAAACGTCCGGCTGCGTAGCCGAAGTCGGCTCCAAAAGCAGGCTGGTGATAGTCAATGGAGAGGATCTTGGTCCCCTGGTCGTACACATCGAAGGTTGAGTCTTCGAAGAATACACGGGGTGCCAGGAAAAAACGGCTTGCCCTGATCCGCCAGTAGTATTCAGTTCCGACCTGGTTTAGTGTTCCAATGTTAAAGTCGGTACGCCACTCGGAAAGCGGCCCTTTGAAATCCAAAAAGGTCAACCGCCCTCCCAGACCAAAGCGCAATCCGTCGGATTGGGAACCATCGAGAAGGATCAACGTATTCAAGAATGGGGGCCCGTATTCTTTCTCGTGAAGTCTGATCAAATATCCCTCTTTGCCCGACTGCCCCGAGACACGATAATCCGCCGAGGCATAGTGGCCCCAGCCGGTGAACCGTGTCAGGAGGGTTTCCACATCCTTCGTTGAATAGCTTCCTCCCGCGAGGAGTGACACCTCTTTCTCGACCACTTTATTCTGGCGAGGAGAGGCACCGGAGATCGCCAGGAAGTTGGGATGTTCAAGGGATGGGCGACGGCGATGTTGGCGCTGGGTCACATAGGTTGCCCACTCTCCTTCATCAACAGCCAGAGGCAACAACTCAGCGGCTTTCAAAGCAGTTGACTCATAGCCAATCCTCTCAAGTTCTGCTGAACGCCGGAAATCAGACGACTCGAACGCCGACAGATTCGGTGTCACCACGACATTGGCCAACTTGATATATTGGCTTTCGTTTCCCGCGATCATGATGTCAATTGACCGGCCCGCGACCCCCAGCAGGGAAGTAGGGGCGTTCTTCCCCAAGGACTGACCTTTCAGAGGGACCGCGATGATGAAATCGGCACCCATCGACTGAACAACATCCACGGGCAAATTGTTGAGAGTACCGCCGTCCACTAGAACCTTGTCCCCCACTTTCCAAGGGGAAAAGATGGCCGGAATCGCCATAGTCGCCCGAAGTGCGTCAAATAGCGAACCGCTTTGGAAAACCACCTGGTTCCCTTCTTTGAGATCAACTGCCACACAGCGGAAGGGAGTAGGGAGGTCGTCGAAAGACTTCATGTCTCCGTAGGGACTGGCAAATCGGGCGATCACAAGACCAACCCCATGACCCGACGACAGTCCGCTGGGCAATCGAAAACCACCCTTCAGGCCAAACTCGAGTAGATTGGGGAATTCACGGCGATCTTCTTTCCTTCGGAAAGCCAGATCCGGAAAGAGGGGGGCCGAGCGTAATGCGTCCTCCCAGCTGATTTTACTCAGAAAGTCCTCAATTTCCGGAACATCATAACCGGATGCGTAAAGCCCCCCCACTAATCCTCCCATGCTCGTACCAGCCACCATGTCAACCGGGATCCGATGTTCCTGCAGCCACTTGAGGACGCCTACGTGCGCCAGGCCCAACGCACTGCCGCCCGCCAAAGCCAGCCCGATGCGGCGCCGCGGGGATTGTTCCGCCTTCAATGTAGAACATAAAAGGAGGAAGCACAGCCCGAGCAACTTCCAGTGCCTAGAGATATGAAACCAGCTTCTCATAAATTGGAACCTCAATTTGCGAGATTGAATGAACAGTTCAGAAATACTGCGCCATCCTGATAAAAACGGTGCCGAAATGCAAGGGATTTACCCATTCCTCGGACCGTGCAGACTGCTGGAGGAAGGCGATAGGGAGTGAAGTTCAGCGACTGAACTGACGATACTGACTGGGGAATTCTCTTTGAGACTGGTCCATGGCACAAGCGACCTACAAAATGGAACTCGGTACGGAAGGCGGCTTCGTTGCTTACGTTCAGATCGTCAGCCCTGTCCTGGGCGACAAAAGTGGAAAATGGTTTGTTGTGACACCTGACTATCAGGCTTCCTCACCGGGAGGAAAACCCCACGAGTACCCATCCTTGTGGAAGGCAGAACGAGCCGCCCGAGAGGTAGCGTTGCGCCTGGCAACAAAGGTAACAGAATTGGAAAATCCCGGACAGCCGTTGACCCTGCCACCTGTCGTCACAAAACATAGACGTCGAAAAAGATGACCGTTCCCTCGGCTCAAAGAGGCATCGCTTCCTGCTTTCCCTCACCCAGGCTGTCAACAAGCGAGGGAGACGCTGATCGGAACACCCGATAGTCGAGTTTCGGAAAGAGGTTGTCTCGCTTCTCGATCTCCTGAAGACAACTCAGACCGTTCTGTGGGTTATGGACTTGTTCGAGTAGTCCTTGAAATCGTGAGATATGTTCCCGAAACCGTCGAATTGCATAAAGAGGGAAAGTTCTTCGACTGATTCCAAAAGCCCAGTCACTGCTTTGGGCCAACAGTAATTCTCTGCCGGCCTGGTTGAGTATTCTCCTGAGTATTCCCTCAGCGTTCGGAAAACGATTAGCCAAATCCACCATCTGGGCTTCAGCCCAGTGTTGGTGCCGGTATAGCCATTGCGTATCCGGGTTCAACCAAACCCGATTATATCCCTCGGCTCCCCAGGAGGAAGCCGAAGGCAGAGAGAATGAAAACGTTGGAGAAGTCTCGAGATAATCACTCAGAGTTACCAACTGGAAATTACAGACAGACATGGCTACCTTGCGAATCACTGCATCCAGGAATCGTGGCCCTTCAAACCACCAATGCCCAAAGAGTTCGGCATCATAAGGAGAAACAACAAGGGGAGGACGGCTGAGCTTTGCCGACAATGCTGCGATTTGCGACTCCCGGGAGGACACAAAGTGGTTGGCGTGTTCAGCAGCCCGAGTCAAGGCTGAAAGTCGATCGTAGGGTTCTCTATTCCTGAGGTCCCCTTTTCCGGTGATCCGATAGTACTTGAATCCCAGGTTGCGCCGTATCCCATCCTCGTGGAGGTAGGGCCTAATATAGTCATAGTCGGCGTCGTGCCCCAAATCCCGGTAGAATTCTCGATATTGGGCATCCCCGGGATAACCACCATGCAGGTTCCAAACCTGCCAACTTGATTCCATATCCCTCCCAAATGCCGCAATACCATGCGGCGTCAGGGCCGGGGCGTAAATACCATACTTAGGTGGAGGCATGCCCAACAGAACACCGTGGGAATCAAGGACCAGAAAGTCCAGACCAAACTCCTGAAGTAGCGGGTCCAACCCGGGCTCGTATCCGCATTCAGCCAGCCAGACACCGCGAGGCCGATATCCAAAGTGAGACTGAAATGCTGCCAAGGCCACTGCCAGTTGTGCTTTCCTCACTTCGGGACGGGATACGAACGGAATAAAGGGGTGAGTAGCTGGGCAGGTTACCAGTTCCACGATTCCTTGCTGTCGCAATGTCCGGAAGGCCTCAAGTAGATTCCGGCTGTAAGTACTCTCATAGTCATGCAAGGCGCGGGAAAAGAAATCCCTATACATCCTCGCCAAAACATGAAACTGGGGAGAATTGCGGGTTCGTGAGACTTCCTTTCCAGCCAACTCGATTCGCAGTTGCAGGTACTCCAAGTACCTCGACTGAAGCAAAGAGTCAGACAGCATCTCGGCCAGGGTTGGAGAGATCGACAGGGTCAAACGGCATGGAACCCGATCGCTGGCGATGTGGCTCAGCACCGAGATCAGGGGCAGGTAGCTCTCGGTAATCGCTTCGAACAGCCATTCCTCTTCAAGAAACGAAGAGTGGTCGGGATGGCGAACGAATGGCAGATGAGCATGGAGGATAAGGGCTAGATAGCCTTGGGTCATTATGAAGAGGGCTTCAACACAGTGACTGCCAATGGCGGAACGGTCAACTGCAGGGAGTAAGGACGTCCCTGCCAGGGGATTTCGTCCGCAGGCAGACCCCCGGCATTTCCGAAGTTGCGACCACCGTAGATTGAGGAATCGCTATTGAGAAGCTCCTGGTAGAACCCTCCGACCGGGACGCCGATTCGGTAGCCTTCCCGGTGGAGGGGGGTGAAATTGTAGACAAAAACCAGGAAGTCGCTGGGATTCTTGCCACGACGCAGAAAGCTGACAATACTTCTGTCGCTATCGTGGAAGTCAATCCACTCGAATCCTCGGTAGTGAAAATCGATTTCGTATAAAGAAGGCTGTGAAACATAAAGGCGATTCAGGTCCTGAACAAACCGTTGAACCTGTTGGTGCGGCTCGTACTCGAGCAAGTGCCAATCCAGGCTTGCGTCGTGGTTCCATTCTCTCCACTGGCCGAATTCACCCCCCATAAAAAGAAGCTTCTTGCCAGGTTGCCCATACATATATGCCAATAGCAATCGCAGATTGCTAAAACGGTCATGGAAGTATCCAGGCATTTTGTTTAGCAATGACCGTTTACCGTAGACCACTTCATCATGCGACAACGGCAGCACAAAGTTCTCGGTGAAGGCATACATCAGGGCGAAAGTGAGGTTGTTGTGATAGAACTTTCGGTAAATAGGATCCTTTGAGAAAATCTCCAGCATGTCATTCATCCACCCCATGTTCCATTTCAAACTAAACCCCAATCCTCCTAAATAGACCGGACGTGAGACGGCAGGCCAGGCAGTTGATTCCTCGGCGATATTCAGGATCCCCGGGAAAAAATGGCAAGTCAGTTCATTGAATTTCTTTATGAATTCGATGGCTTCAAGGTTCTCATTGCTCCCGTACTGGTTGGGAATCCATTCTCCAGCAGGGCGAGAATAGTCGAGATACAACATAGAGGCTACAGCATCCACCCTCAATCCATCGATATGGTATTTCTCGAGCCAGAACAGTGCGTTTGAAATAAGGAAATTTCGGACTTCATTGCGTCCATAATTGAAGATCAGTGTTCCCCAGTCCCTGTGTTCCCCCTTGCGAGGATCGGCGTGTTCGTACAGATTCGTCCCATCGAAGAAGGCCAGCCCATGGGCATCTTTAGGAAAATGGGCGGGGACCCAATCCAACAGAACTCCGATTCCTGCCTGATGAAAGCGGTCGACGAACTCCATGAAATCCTCAGGTTTACCGAACCGGCTAGTCGGAGCAAAGTAACCGATAGTTTGGTACCCCCAGGAGCCATCGAAGGGATGCTCAGAAATCGGCAGGAGCTGAATATGAGTGAAACCCATCTTCTGCATGTAGGGGATCAAGCGATCAGCCAACTCACGGTAAGTGAGATAGCGGTTTCCTTCTTCAGGACTCCTCATCCAGGACCCTAGATGAATTTCATAAATCGCTAGTGGGGCCTCAAGCCAATTCGTGTGGGTCCGCTTCTCCATCCAGGATTGATCCTGCCACTCATAGTCGTGCAAATCGTAGATGATCGTGGACGTCTTAGGAGATTTCTCGAAGTAGAATCCGTAAGGGTCGGATTTGATCAGGAGCAGGTTATTGTGACGCGACTTGATTTCAAACTTGTAAAGAAGCCCCTCTTCAAGGCCCGGGATAAACAACTCCCAGATCCCACTGCTCCCTCTCATTCTCATTGTGTGGCGCCGGCCGTCCCAGTTGTTGAAGTCTCCGATGACGCTGACTCTCAAAGCATTGGGAGCCCACACGGCAAACTGCACTCCCGAGACTCCATTGATGGTCTTCAAATGAGCCCCCAGCTTCTCATATTTCTTGAAGTGGTTGCCTTCGCCCATGAGATAGAGGTCGAAGTCTGTCAGCACGGGCGGGAAACAGTAAGGATCGACAAACTGAGAGAACTTTCCTTCATGATCTTGCATGCGGATCTGATAAGCAAACAGGTCGCGTCGATCCAGAAAGAGCAACTCAAATATTCCCTCGGGATGAATCCTTTCCATCATTTGGAGATTATCTTTGGGCCCCTCCAGACTTACCCAGGCTTCCCGGGCCTCCGGTAGAAATGCCCGAACCACGACGGCCTTTACTGATCTCCCGGTACCATCATCCTCAATTTCCACTGGATGGATGCCAAGGATACTGAAAGGATCAGAATGTTCCAAACGAACCAACCGCTCGATCTCTTCCCTCGATACCAAGGCCTTCATTCATTCCTCCAAGGCAACTAATCTGGTTCTTGATCAGCTTGTGGGCAAACTATTCGAGAGAGGTCCAATTTCTCCCGTAGAATTCTCAGGGGAATCCCTTCGGTCCTGTCCACCCGCCGATGGTCTGTCTTCCACCTCCGCCAACGCGACCGGTTGCGAAACCCACCGCCCAGCCTCCCTGAGAGTTGAGTCGTCCACTGGTTTCATCTTCGCGACGCTAGTCAGCTCGAGAAGGTCGTTAAGCCAGGTTGTGGTCTCCTGATCCTCGGCGGACAAGGAGTCAGAGGATTTAATAGAGCATTTCGGAGTCTCCACGACATTGGACTCCAGTAAGGTCGTTGTGCCATACAACTCAGAATAGAGACAGAGACGAACCTGGTAGCGAGATCCGGGGTTTGTTTTGAACCACCAGCATGTCACAGTTCCCAAGTCAAAAGTAATTTGCTGGCCACCATCGGGTTGGCACCAATCCAGGACCAGCTGAAACGCAGACCGGTCCTCCTCCGGAAATCTCGATAGCACCTGCCCTATTAGGCTCTCGGTCATTTCCCAATATGCAAAAGCGTGAAACGGATCCTGAACCATCAGCTCCAAGCAATCCGATTTATAGAAGGCCGGCAAACCCGGCCCTAAATCGACATGAACCCCAGGCGGCAGTTTTTGAAGTTCCTCTGAAACTAACTCCGGGAGAGGTTCCTCAACAGGGGGAGTCTCCGCTATTGAGGAGGAGGACCTCATGCTGATCAGCGACCTTTCGACCCTACAGATGAATCATGGTCCAATGGCCTGAAAATACCAGAGGGTCGAGGTTTCTTGCAACTAGAATCTCACTTGACTCGTTTGGGGCTTCTTCATAATCTACGTCCAACCAGGACCAATTGTGGCTGCTCCGAACGTTTTTTCTTCATGATACAAGGACCTATGCAGCACACATCTTCCCAATATGAGAATTCGACCAATAGCTGCAAACGATATTTTGGGCTGGCTATCAAATCGTCGGCAATCGGTTCTTTTCAAATGAACCATCCAACAGATTACGTGGAATGAAAGACTGTCTGTCGAAGGCCTCAGAAGCTGCAGATTACCTGGTCCGGACTCTGAGTCGATCCGGAAAGAAAGAGGAGATTCCAGCACTGGCGGTGATTCTGGGCACAGGCTTGGGAGGCTTTGCGAAATCTCTTGTTGACAGGAAGAGTGTGTCGTATGCCAGGATCCCGCATTTCCCGCGAACCGCCGTAGCTGGCCATGTGGGAACATTCAGTTTGGGAAAGGTCCGTGGCTGTTCTGTCATCTGTCTCGAAGGGAGGGTTCATTACTACGAAGGTCATGATTCGACCAAGGTGACCTTTCCAGTACGGGTTTTGGGAATCCTCGGGGTCCAGATCCTGATATTGACAAATGCCGCCGGAAGCTTGAAGCCGGGGTTGCGACCCGGTAGTCTGATGTTGATTCGGGATCACCTGAGCTCCTTCATTCCCAATCCCTTGATTGGGCCCAACCAGGAATCCTTAGGCCCGAGATTCCTCGACATGAGTCAATGCTATTCTTCCCGGTTGCGGGCCATAGCCTTGAGATGTGCCCGGACCTTGAGGCTAAGGATAAATGAGGGAATCTACGTTGGCGTGACCGGGCCGAGCTATGAGACTCCTGCAGAAATTCGAATGTTCCAAAAGCTCGGTGCTGACGCCATAGGTATGTCCACTGTTCCAGAAGTCATCGTAGCACGCCACATGGGGATAGAGTGCTTGGGGATTTCAGTCATTACGAACCTTGCCACAGGGATTTCCAAGACTCCTCTCACCCACGATGAAGTGATCAGGACAAGTCAGACGGCTGGACAAAGACTGTTGAAGCTCCTGAATTCGATCTGCTGCGCACTCACGGCGGAGACATCCATGGACGGTCGACCGTCATGAAGAAATCTTCCAACGAAAAATGAACTTCCTGCGCCCGGAATTCATCGAGGATCAAAGCCAATCAGGAAGAATTGCCATGACGAAGCGCGGCCATCGCGCTTAAGACTCCGTTGTTGTTGAAGCCAGTCAAGCAACAAGTCGATGATCATTATAGGTATTTGCGGCGGGACGGGTTCTGGGAAAACCTCAGTGGCCCGAAAGGTGCTTGAGGCTATCGGTGGGGAAAAGGTATTGTTGCTTTCCCAGGATTGCTACTACAAGGACAACAGCCACCGGACTCAAGAAGAACGGAATCACATCAATTTTGACCACCCGGATGCTCTGGACAGGAGTCTACTTATCGATCATCTGGAGGCGCTCAAACTGAACCGGTCGGTGAACCAACCGGTGTACGACTTTACAACGCACAGTCGCAAACCGGAACAAGTACGGCTTGAACCCCATCCTGTCGTAGTTGTTGAAGGAATCCTGATCTTTGTGGATAAGAAACTCCGGGACCTGTTCGATTTGAAAGTATTCGTGGATACCGACCCGGATGTCCGGTTCATTCGCAGGTTAAGGCGAGACATCGTTAAGCGCGGACGTACCATAGACTCGGTTGTCCAGCAATACTTGCAGACCGTACGCCCCATGCACCTCGAGTTCGTTGAACCTAGCAAGCGTTATGCCGACGTGATTATTCCAGAAGGTGCAATGAACGCCGTCGGTGTAGAGTTCCTGATCGAGAGAATTAGAGCCTCACTTTTGTGACCCCAGGAATCTTGAGAGGAATTCAGGAATAGCCAAAGACCGATCTCCCTTTTCACCTTCTGACTTTCTTCACCCCCACTTTAGGGCAGACCTCGTCAAGACTACATATGTGACATAGCGGTTTGCGAGCAGTACAAACTCGTCGTCCGTGAAAAATCAGCCGATGGGAGAAATTGATCCACTCTTCCCGTGGAACCTTCCGCATCAGGTCTTGCTCGACCTTTTCCGGCGTCTTGGCGTGAGTTAACCTCAATCGGTGGGAGAGCCTAAAAACGTGAGTGTCAACCACAATCCCTGACGGAATTCCAAAGGCTGAGCCCAGCACGACGTTAGCAGTCTTTCGTGCCACACCCTGCAGTGTCAGCAATTCCTCCATGGAATGTGGGATTTTGCCGCTAAATTTATTGACTAATTGCTGACATGCTGCCTTTATGTTCCGGGCCTTGTTACGGAAGAAACCAGTGGAACGAATTAGATCCTCCAATTCAGATAATTTTGCTTCTGCAAGATCGCTAATAGTTGGATACCTTTGAAATAGGACAGGGGTAACCTGATTGACCCGCACATCAGTACACTGCGCAGACAGGATTGTCGCAATCAGCAATTGCAGGGGATCAGCGTGAGTTAGTGCGCACTGTGCGTCCGGATACTCTGCCTTCAAGAGGCTGAGAATTTTCCGAATTCGGTCTTGCTCTTCCTTTGTCATTTGAGCTTCCTCTCTGTTTGCAATAATGATGAAATTTGGCTGCCCAGCAAGCCTGGATTATAAGGCAGGTTCGAGCGAAAACCTCATTATCGGATTGGGCAGATCCTTTGAGAATCTATTTTTGATTAGTTATCCTTACACCGCTTGGGATATGATATTGGCACTTGAAGTCAGTTTGTCCTGCCACGCAAAGAATGAGCCAATATACTGCTGATCTCCACATCCACCCTCGCTCTGCCCATTCAGCTCAGAGAGGGGATTGCATCTCCGAGCTGATATTCTGGGCGAAACGAAAAGGCATCCAGGTATTGGGGACGGGAGACTTCATTTATCCTGATTGGCTAGGGTTCATGGAAGCCCACTTGGAGCAGGACGAATGCGGGTTCCTCCGCTCCAAAGGGGGAGATGATATCCGCTGGATGCTCACCACAGAGGTGGAAACCGTCTTCCAAAATGAGGGCAGGAAGTATCAGGTTCACCTGCTCGTGACTGCACCCAGCTGGGAAATTGCCTGGCACCTGGCACGGGTTCTTGGGCGGGCAGGGGATTTGACAGCTGGCCGAATTCCGCGTTTTCAAATGCCTGCGTCCGAGCTTCTGGCTCGTGTCCTGGAGGTGTGTCCGGATAGCCTGATCATTCCCTTGCATATCTGGTCGCCGTGGGGGTCCTTGTATGGCTCGAGATTCGGTTTTGAGTCATTCGTGAATTGCTTTGGAGATTTGTCCCCGCAAGTCTTGGCCGTTGAAACCGGTCTATCCAGTGATCCCGGCGTCTGTTGGTTGGTGAGCGAACTCGACGGGAAGCAAATTGTCAGTTTCTCGGACGCTCACTCGCCTCGAGACATAGGACGAGAGTGCACTATTTTTCAGGGAGAATGTTCTTATCGAGGGGTGTGTCAGGCTCTTCAAGGGAGCGGAGAGAATTCAATAGCCGGGACTATCGAATTTTTTTCTGAAATCGGGAGGGACTACTTCAACGGACATCGTGATTGCGGAGTGATAAAATCTCCGGTCGAGACAAGGTTGGAAGGCAAGCGTTGTCCTGCTTGTCGCGATGAAATCACCATAGGGGCACTCCAGCGCGGACTTGAAATTGCCGATCGGGAAGTCAAAGACCTGGGTGTGTTTCAGGAAAAAGGGTGGATCCACACTCAGAAGCTAAGACGTCCTCCATACCGAAAAGCTATCCCGCTCCGCGAGATAATAGCCTCCACATGTGGTATCAAAGGCAAAGAGAGTGTCATAGTCGACAGGATTTATGAAGCTGCACTCGGGTGCGGAGCTACAGAGTATCAGATCTTGTTGGAAATGAGTGAATCTGACCTAAAGTCCTTTGTCGACCCGCAAGTCAGCGAAGGGATAGTTCGAGTAAGAGAAAGTCGCTTGAAAGTCGTTCCAGGATTTGACGGCGTCTATGGCTCAATAGAGCTCTTTGAGGAGAAGGAACTGGCAGACTTGACCCAGTTGCGACTATTTGGATGATGAATTAGGCCTAAGTGATTTGGATAACTACCTGTGTGTCGTATTGAATCTGATGGCAGGTTCGGCTACCCGAATGGCTTCAGTCCTCTGCGAAGTCAAAGTGGTCGCTGGGCCGGGCTACTGATTGGGCAATTGAGTGGGCGACTTTGACGGTTCAGTTCCAAAAAGGGTTTGAAGTCGAGGCAAAGGTTCAGTCTTATGTCTGGGGCCCGACGGAGCGGCTCCAATCGCCCTTAGCCCAAGTTGAGGTGATGGTGCAGTCAACGAGAGTTTCCGCCTATCACGCTTCACATGTCTTGGTTGTGAACGCCTTCTCTCCTTGATGATCCCTTCTTCGATTAAGATGTTCACCACCCTTCCTGTGCCCGTATCCAGCACGCGGGCAATGGCAGCGATGGATTGTCGGTGGTTTACGAATAGGTTACAGATGGTAAGCCGACGTTTGAGTCCAGGCTCGAGATCTGAGGGGTTCGGCAGCAGCGCAAAAGGTCTTCCCGTCAGCTCAAATCCTTCAATGGTCACCTTAGGGTCTAGGGCGATGCGCAATTCCATCCAGAATTTCCTAATTAAGCTCGTAACCATGCTGAACCTCTTCTCCATTTCTTGTACACGCCATTGAGATTCTTTTCGGCAGCCCCTTGCCGATATTCGGAGATTTCCTGCCTAGAACGCACAAATATGCACTTGTGCTTTTTCCATTTACTCCCCGCTTGAGCAACGCGCACCCTTGATTTGATGGAAGCAAACTTGGTGCCAGGAGCACGCTCCCTATCAATTCCCTTGTAATGGCCCAGCGACGAGATAATTGTCCTGCTGCAAGAAACTCATAATATTATGGTTATGATGGATTGCGCAGCTTGGTGCCCCTCCAGGCCGCCAGTATAATTATGACCGCAAGCCAGGCCGGTCAGTCTTGTTCATGTCTATTGGGAAGAAATATCCTCACCATAGGCACTTACGTTCCGTCAAGAACTCTCTGTGCCGATTTCTGTGCTTCCAATCACAATCTCATTCTGGCTTTGAATTACTCTGCTGAAAACAGGTTCAGGAGAGACCGGAATTTGGGGTAAACGGCGAGCTCTTCAAGAGTGGAACTCAGAAAGAGATATCGTTCAGCCAACTCGGTCGGTCCAGAGTATTCTTGGTTTAAGGCCCAAAATCAGAGACTTCCGCCCTCCCTTCAATCTCAACGAACTCAACCAATAAATATCAGCCCAGCATCACGAATATGGGGGTGGACGATACAGCTAAGTCCAAAAGTACAAACATGTTACTCAAATCGACTTAAAGACTGGAAGATCTCGTGCCGATACGGGAGGAAGCCATGCCGCAGGCGAAGTGTTGAATTGTGCCAGTTGGTTCAAGTTAATGAGTTCCGGCAGTCACAATGATTATTGTAGAAACGGGGATGAGATGAGAGAAAGAAAAGAAAAAAGTCAACAGAGGGGTTACACGTTGGTTGAAACCTTAGTCGTGATGACCATTGTTGCCATAATGACTGCGGTTGCTCTTCCTTTCATCGACAACGCTGTGCGAAAGACTCATGAAGATATTGCGATGTATGACGTAGTAATGGAAATGCGGCGGGCACGGCAATTAGCGCTGGACATGAGGCGCAATCATCGGCTCACCTTCACAACTCCCCGGACACTCACGATCACGAGAATAGGAATGGCTTCGCTCGGTGAACCCAATACAGTGGTCGCTACCGTGGATCTCCCAAGCGATATTAGCTTTGGTCGCAACGGGATTGGGGTCAATCCTGATCCACAAATCACAACCACGGAAGCCATCAGCTTCAACGACAATCCCCAACTCTATATAGAGTTTCGTCCAGACGGCTCAGGCGTTGATGCTGCCGGGACACTGGCCCTTGGGCAAGTCATGTTGGGACGGATAGGCGATGTTCCAAGCACGAGGGCTGTGACTCTGTTTGGCTCGACCGGTCGGATCAAAGGGCTTCGGTTCCGCGGTTCGGGAGGTACTTCCGGGAGTTGGGAATAGACCTGTGTCACTAGGGAGAGAAATATGAAACAGAGTCAGGAAGGAAAACCGGAAGTACCTTGGTCCTGGAGTCCTTTGTTTCCAGTGCAGGTGAGTGTGGATGATGTCCGCTGGCAGTGGGAAGGAGAATCTCATTGTGGGGAATCCCGGGAAGTACCGGTTTGCCTGGGAGCACAAGGGTTCAGTCTCCTTGAATTCCTGATGGCCATGATGGTCTTATTGATTGGGCTGGGCGGCATCATGGGTCTGTTCATGCACTCTATGGTAGCGATGACCTTTGCCGAAGAGAGTCTCATCGCCAAGCAAAAGGCTCGAGAGGCCTTGGAGTGCATCTTCACGGCCAGAAACACCCAACAGGTAACCTTTGACAAGGTCAGAAACACCGGATCAGGAACTGGTATTTTCGTGACAGGTCTGCAGTCGCTGACAACGCCCGGGGATGACGGCCTGGTTGGAACCGCTGATGACGGACCGGTGGAATCCATGGTGATGCCTGATGGGACTAGCCGGGTACTAAACGAGTTTCAACGCCAGATCGAAATAACAGACCTCACAGATGACCTTCGCCAGATTACGGTCACGATTCGTTATGCCGCCCCGCGCGGCTGGATTCGCAATTACCAGGTTCGTACCTATATTTCACGTTATCGCTAAAGGGAGTTTCCGGTGAAAACTTCTCAAAAACGCTCCAGCCAGGGGTTCAGCATGGTCGAAGTCCTGGTTGCCATCTCCATGAGCTTGCTGGTTCTAGCCAGTGTATTAGAACTGTTCCGGCAAAGTGTCAATATGAGTGAGGCTGCTACTCAGAGGACTGAGCTGCAACAGAACGCCCGGGCAGCGCTAAACCTGATGGCCCAGGACCTGAGCATTGCCGGGACCGGGTTCCCTCTCGGAGGAATAACCCTTCCGAATGGTGACAATTCAGTGGCTCCCCGATTTGGATGTGACCCCAGTGGCTGCCAAATCGAGCAGGATGCACGGAACAATTGGCTTTATGCCATCACACCGGGGAACGGTTTAGGGCCGACGATCAACGGGCTTGCTACAGACGTCGTGACCCTGGTATATCGCGGCCCCAGCTTGGCTTTCGAGCAGAATACGCTGACCAGCATTGCCAACGATGCAACGGAGATCCATACCAATGGGTCTACAGCGGGGCTCCAAATAGGGGATGTAATGATACTGAGCAACGTTTACGGTTCTGCCGCGGTTGTGGTGACTGGAATAGATGACACCCGGATTTCCCTGGCAGCCAACGACCCTCTCCATTTCAACCAACCCGAAGCAGAGAGCGGCAGCTTGATGTCGTTATCGAGTCCGGCGGGAACCTTCCCCAGTACCACGGCCTATCGGGCATTTGCAATCCGATATTATGTCGATGCCGCGACGCTCAGGCTCATGCGCCAGGTTAATGCGCAGACCCCATTTCCTGTAGCCGAGAATGTGGAGAACCTGCAGATCACTTTCGATACCTTCAACGATACCACCATGGCCTCGACGAGCAATCTTGACGATTTAACGCCCATTACCACCGCAGGTCTGCCCAACCAGATTCGCAAGGTCAACATCACACTGGGAGTACGCGGAACCTCTCAGCGATACTACAACGCCAAATTCGACCACTTCACCGCACGCACTTCCGTGAGCGTTCGAAATCTGGCTTTTCGCGATCGATACACTTAGTCTTTTGCGGATGGAGAAAAGGACTACAGCTATGAATCCTCGCCAAACGGCTTCCACTTCAGGCTTTGCTCTACCGGCAGCATTGCTGGTACTGCTGATGCTTTCTGCCATTTCAGTAGCTGTGGTATACGTAGTCTCCTCAGAGACCCGAATGCATACCACAGACCTGGAAAATACGCAGTCCTTCTATGCTACGGAAGCAGCCATGGAGAAAATGATGACCGACATGGCAGCACTTTATAATGTCAAATTAGCTCCCACGACTTCGGACATTGCAGCTGCGGTGACCGCTTCCAACAAATGGCCTGTCCTGCAGGGGATCTCATACTCCGAATATCAAGTGACCCAATCGCCAGTGGTGACACGTAACATCAGCAGCGGTGCCAACCAAGGACTTATTGCCCAGATCATCCCTACCACGCTGAGCGCCACCGCTCGGCAGAGCAATGGTACGGAGGTCCGTATGCTTAGGAATACCGAGATAGCATTGATCCCGGTATTCCAGTTTGGGATGTTCTCGGATGGAGACCTTAGCTTCTTTGCCGGCCCCAATTTCGATTTTGCAGGCCGGGTTCATACCAATGGAAACCTCTTTCTAGCCAGTTCTAACGCAGACGGTCTCGTGTTGCATTCGAAAGTCAGCGCGTTGGGGGATGTGATTCGTCGGCAACTCTCCAACGGATTCTTTATCGGGGACGGGACGACTCGTTCCCAGCCGGTATATATTCCTAAAGCCCCGGGGGGTTGTGACACCAATCCGTCGACGAATCCCAATTGCAGGAACCTGGGGCTGAATGAAGGAAGTCGCCTTACCGGCCCCACCAGCGCCAAGAACCCCGACTGGAACATGATTTCTACGAGTACCTACAGCGGTTGGCTGGTAAATGGCGATACGGGTGCCAAGCAGCTCAGTTTACCATTCGTGGGAGGAGGTGCCCGCCCGATTCAGATCATCCGCCGTCCGCCCGATGGAGAAGATCCTGCATCTCTCGTTGGCGAATCCCGATTCTACAATCTGGCCACTGTTCGAGTCTTGCTTGTAGATGATGTATCCGAACTACCTGGAGGGGCGGGAGAACTTGGAACAAACAATATCAAGCTCACCAATGAAGGGGTCTATGTGAACGGCGTCCCAGTACCATTTGCCCCCGGGGCCACAGCTGCTACCACTTATTTCGCCGAGGGGACCAACCTGCAATTCGAGTACCCAGTGGGAAGTCACGTCAACGTCACGTTAGAGCCTCAATGGATCGATCCCGTCGATGCCATCCACGATGGTGCATACTTGAGATGGCCGCTTGTGGGAGGCTACCTCAGGGTGGAACGCCGACGCAATGACGGCGGATGGGATAGCGTGACAAAAGAGTGGCTGGAATTGGGATTTGCCCGGGGATTGAGCTCGCCGACAACCGGAGTGCCGAACGATGTTCATCCCAATGGCATTTTGCTCTTCCAGTTACAAGCCGACCGCAACCACGACAACCTCTTGACCTTTGCTCCTTATGAAGATCCCACGATCACCGGGGTCGCAGCCAAGTACAATTGGTTCCCTATCAACCTGTATGATACCCGTGAGGGTGAGGTGCGAGACGGGACCTCCCCGGGATCTTCAAATGCTACGTGTGCCCTGGGCGGGATCATGAACCTCGTGGAACTCGATGTGGGGAACTTAAAGAAATGGTTTGACGGCACGATCGGCACGACCGGGAACCAGACAGATTTTTCAACCCAAAACGGATATATCCTTTATTTTTCAGACCGGCGTGGCATGCAGTTCAATGCCAGCGGAACAAAGGATGGCACCTACGGGTTTGAGGATGTGGTTAATTCCACAGTAGCCGATGGGACTCCTGATGGAAATATGGAATCGGCCGAAGATGTCAACCAAAATGGAGTTCTGGATACCTATGGAATTGCTACTCTCGGCGATGGTTTCATCAAGGCAGCCCAGGGGAGCTATAATGGGAATGACAATGTGATTACGCGGGTGGACACTGAAATTGCCCGCAAGAACCGTGTCACTGGGCCACGACATGGCTTAAAGCTGGTCAATGGAGGGTTGGGGAACGTGCCGGTCAGGCCAGATGGAACCGGTGGTTTTAGTGTAGCCAGTGAGAATCCGGTGTACGTGTTCGGCGACTACAATGCGAATGACTCGACTTTCGGTGGTGCCCACGCGTCTGCATCCATAATGGCCGATGCTATCACTCTGCTCTCAAACAATTGGAAGAACCTCAACAGTTTCCTTAACCCGATCAATTCAGGGGGTCGCACTGTTACCACCACCTATTATCGGATGGGAGTGGCCGCAGGGAAGAACCGCTCATTCCCGCAACCCGGATGGGGAGCCTATGAGGACTTCGGGACAGATGGAGGAGTGCATAACTTCTTGCGTTACTTGGAAAATTGGGGCGGAACCAATATTTACTATAAGGGCTCCCTTGTAAGCCTTTTCAATTCCGAGTATGCCGTCGGAGTCTACAAGTGCTGTGTCAACAATGTAGTTTACGGGGCACCTACCCGGCACTATTCGTTTGATACGGATTTCCTCGATCCTGCCAAGCTCCCGCCGGGGACTCCCCGTTTTGAAGACATAGTCAATTTAGGATACCGCCAAATCCTCTCACCTGAATGATCTCACCGGAGGGAGCCATTCCTGGAATGAATCCCTCCGGCTCAATCCTCGAAACTCAACGGTTATTTTCTTTTGCGCCCTCTCTCGCCTTTATGTAAACTCGCTTGTTTGGATTCTGGCCCGTAGGTCAAAGAATCTTCTATAAGCTTATTCTCGCGATGGAAATCGAATCCGTATGAAAAATATCCTCGTCGTCGGAGGAGCCGGTTATGTTGGCTCACACACAGTCCGGCAACTCGGGCATGAGGGATTCCGGGTGATAGTCCTTGACAATTTGGTCCACGGCCATCGGGAGTTAGTCCCGGGAACCAACCTCATTGAAGGTGACCTGA
>DATKMG010000844.1:0-4054 GCA_035541995.1 Terriglobia bacterium | reverse complement strand
CTCCCTCCTGCCCAAATCTCAGACCTAAGCTAGAAATCAAACGCAGAGACGCAAAGACGCGAAGGCGCGACGAAGAGTCGGTGCTCCAGAGGAGCGTTGTTTAGCTGTTGCCGATAAAGGCGCCCCGAGAAAGGAGATGTAAGGCGCTCCTCTGAAAATGGGTTTTTTGGAGGGCCGAACCCCGTGAGGCCGAAGGATCTGGTCTGCCTCTCCGGCCTTGTGGAACTCGGCCCTCCAACATTTTCACCCTCGAAGGTGCCACCCAGCGGCATGAATGGCTTTCTTGAAAATGCGGTTTCAATGTGGGAGCGACGCGGGTGACCGCTGTCACCCTGCGCGGCGAAATCTCGGTTTGGAGGAGTCGCCGCTCGGAAATCGGCTCCCACACTAAAAGGGATTTTCAAGAGAGTGGCCTATGACCTATTCAGGTCACTTCGGGGGATGATAATGGTAGGGCGCGGTGGCCCTACCGCGCCGCTTTTCAGAAGTGAGGACGGCTGGGGCCAGCCGTCCCTACCAAAATTCGTATTATCATGAAAGCTCTGAGCATAAGCTATCCAATCTGAGTCCCTTCGGGGTTCTTGACTATACGGGGTTAGAGAGGAATTGAATGTTAACTTCGAGGCGAACGTTTCTGAAGAGCACAATGACTGGTACGGGTGTGGCCTTGGGAGGATTAAGGAGCTTGGCGAATCCCTTTGATCCCCTGGCGGGATCAGGCAGAGAGATTCAGACGGCGGGAGAATCTTCTTCGAACACGCCAGTGTACACGCGTGGCGTGGGAGTGTATCCCGGAGATCCAAAAGATTACATTGGTCCAGAGATGGTGGTGGATGACGCGAACTATCGGAACCTGGCCTTGCACCGGCCTGCTTACCATTCAAGCAGCTATGACTACAACCTCACGGCCCAACTGGTCACGGACGGAATCAAGGAAACGAACCTGCCACGTTGGGTGGTAACCTCCACGAGCCAGCACGGCATTCTCAAAAGGAACGAGCGTGAGTGGCTCCTGGATCACAACCCGGTAACGACCATGGACTTCAAGGGAAAGGGTGGGTGGGTGCAGATCGAGGTGGGAGGCGGGAATCAGTTGCCTGAGGTGGACCGTGTGGAACTATTGACCCTGGTGCCTTCGCACGGGGCGGAGCTTAACGGTTTGACGTTCCTCGTTTCGGCCTCTGATGACGGTCAAACGTGGAGAGAACTGGATCGCATCTCCGGCATCCCTCCTTCCGGAGAATTTGGCTTGCCACCTGGGTTTGCGGAGTCAAAAAATGTCTATAAACCATCGATTGCTCTGAGCCGAGTGTCCCGGAGCCGCTTCTACCGTGTCGAATTTGAAGCCGCCAACGCAACACAGTGGCACGTTGGGGAAGTAGCGTTCTTCAACAGCAATCGCCGGGTGGAGTTGGGAGGGCCTTATGACTTTACCAGTGCGTGGATGAGTGCTGGCCAAAGCGAGGAGTGGGTTTACGTTGATCTGGGTGCTGCCTGCAGATTCGACCGCGTCGTTCTGTACTGGATCCGGCGGGCAGCCGAAGGTTCTCTGCAGGTATCAGATGACGTGATGAATTGGAAGGATGTACAGGTGCTCCCAGCGGGAACAAACCTGACTGACGACATGAAACTGATGCAGCCTGCACAGGGAAGATATGTGCGCGTGTTGATGAAGCAGCCAGCCTCACCCGAGGGCTATATTTTGAGCGAGATTGAAGTGTACGGCCATGGAGGACTGGTGGCACAGCCGAAACCGATGCCAGCGGCACGATTAGATGGCCGGCAAGACCTCGCAGGGGGTGCTTGGAAAGTGCAGCGGGCTTCACTGGTAGACGTCGATGGAGCAACGCTCTCAAAAACGGGCTTCAGGGACGACGAGTGGCTTGTGGCGACAGTACCGGGCACTGTGCTGGCCAGCTACCTGAACGCCGGTGCACTGCCGGACCCGAACTATGGGGAAAATCAGTTGATGATCTCGGACTCTTTTTTCTACGCCGATTTCTGGTACCGCAACGAATTTTTGTTCCCGACCCCGATGGCCGGCCAGCACGTGTGGCTGAATTTCGACGGTATCAACTGGAAGGCTGAGGCTTTCTTGAATGGGGAAAGGATAGGACACATCGAAGGCGGATTCCTGCGCGGTCGCTTCGATGTCACCAACCGCGTCCTGGTTGGGCAGAAGAACGCGTTGGCCGTGCGTGTCGAGAAAAATGCGACACCGGGGAGCGTCAAGGAGAAAACTTTCCAAACTCCTGACTTGAACGGGGGCGCACTGGGTGCCGATAACCCGACTTATCACGCCTCGATCGGATGGGATTGGATTCCGACCATCCGTGGACGCAACATGGGTATTTGGAACGACGTGTACTTGAGCGTCCGGGGGCCTATAACGATCGAGAATCCTTTTGTCTCCACGGCACTGCCGCTGCCGGACGCGTCGCGGGCGGACGTGAGCGTAGAAGTCTCTTTGAGTAACCACGAATCGAGGGCCATCGAGGGAACCCTTCGCGGACGGTTTGGCGAAGTGTCGTTCGAGCAAGCTGTAACCATCGAGGCCTCGGCTTCAAAAAAGATTGTTCTAAATCCGACAACACATCCCGCTTTGCGACTGCAAAACCCGAAGCTGTGGTGGCCCGTGGGATACGGGGAGCCCAACTTGCACAACGTGGAATTGAGATTTGAGACTGTGGATAATAGGCTCTCCGACACGAAATCATTTCAAGCAGGTATACGCCAGATGACCTACAGCGAGGAAGGTGGCGCACTTAAGATCTGGATTAACGGCCGGCGCTTTGTGCCTCGAGGGGGAAACTGGGGCTTTGGCGAGTCCATGCTGCGCTACCGAGCACGCGAGTATGATGTGGCTGTAAACTACCACCGGGACATGAATTTCACCATGATCCGTAACTGGGTGGGACAGATTGGCGATGATGAATTCTACGAGGCCTGCGACCGCCATGGTGTCATGGTGTGGCAGGATTTCTGGCTGGCCAATCCGTGGGACGGCCCGGATCCGGACGACAATGACATGTTCATGCGGAACGCGAGAGATTTCGTATTGCGAATACGAAACCATCCCTCGATCGGGCTGTACTGCGGGCGCAATGAAGGGTACCCCCCGAAGCCGCTGGAAGAAGGGATCAGGCAGACACTTGCTGAGATACATCCTGGACTGCACTACATTTCCAGTTCGGCAGACGACGTCGTAAGCGGCCACGGACCATACCAGGCGATGCCTCCTAAGTTTTATTATGCGCAACGGGCTACAAAAAAGCTTCATAGTGAGCTGGGTATGCCCAACATCGTGACCCTGGACAGCCTGCGGGCCATGATGCCTGAGTCGGCCATGTGGCCGCAGGGGAAATTTTGGGGGTTGCACGATTTCTGTCTGCATGGCGCGCAAGGTGGCGCCTCGTTCATCAAAATGATCGAAGAGAGCTACGGAGGCGCTGATAACGCGGCAGATTGGGTCTCGCTGGCACAATTCGTGAATTACGAAGGCCATCGAGCCATGTTCGAAGCACAGAGCAAAAACCGCATGGGCCTGCTGATATGGATGAGCCACCCCTGCTGGCCATCCTTTGTATGGCAGACCTATGACTACTATTTCGAGCCGACTGCCGCGTACTTTGGGTGCAAGAGAGCATCGGAGCCTCTGCACATTCAGTGGAACCCTGTAAGCGACAATATAGAGGTGGTGAACTACAGCGGGGGAAACGCAAAGGGCCTGAAGGCCCGTGTCGAAGTGTTGAACATGGACGGAACGTTGAAGTGGGAGAAGACGGCTTCCGTGGACAGCTCAGAGGATAGCATGGTATCGCCCCTTAAGGTGGAATATCCATCCAGCGTAACGCCGGTGCATTTCCTGAGGTTGAAATTGATGCAAGGGAATGAGATCTTGTCGGAGAACTTCTATTGGCGTGGACTTGAGGAAGGTAACTACCGGGCAATTCGCGAATTGCCGAAGGTGAATTTGACGGTCCAAACGCGTGTTGAACGGCAGAGCAGCCGATGGCAGTTGACCACTTTCCTACAAAACACGTCAACCGTGCCA
>DATKMG010000843.1:0-5655 GCA_035541995.1 Terriglobia bacterium | reverse complement strand
GGGCCTACGAGCAGATCAGACAATCTGCCTTTGATCTGTTTGTAATCTTGGGAACGGCTCACGCTCCTATCCGCAGACTTTTTGCTGCGACCGTCAAAGACTTCGAAACTCCCCTTGGCCTGGTAAAGACTGACCGGTGCCTAATGGAACGACTCAAGCTCCGCTACGGAGGGGGTCTGTTCGAGGATGAATTTGCGCACAAGATGGAACACTCCGTCGAATTTCAAGTACTCTACTTGAAGTATCTCTATGGCGAGCGGCGCGAGTTCAAAATCTTGCCCATTCTCTGCGGCTCGTTTCATCAATTGCTCCTTGAGAAACAATCTCCTCATTCAGTGAAAGAGTTCCAAAGCTTTGTTGATGTGCTTCGAGACCTCTTAAACCAAAGCGGTGAAAGAGTCTGTTTCATTGCGGGAGCAGATCTTTCTCATATCGGGCTCAGATTCGGAGATCCTCGTCCTCCTGACGGGATAGAGCTGTGTGGCTTGGAACTGGAAGATCGCGATACGCTCAAAGCCATCTCCAATCTGGACAAGGAAGGTTTCTGGGAGTCGATCCGCAAAGACGGTGATCGCCGTAGAATCTGTGGATTTCCTTGCATTTACACCCTGCTCAACCTTCTCCCGGAATGTTCCGGCATCCTACTTCGCTATGATCAAATGAACGACCGGAATACGGGATCTGCAGTTTCCTATGCCAGTTTAGTGTTTCACTAGGGTTTGACCGAATCAGAATCACGCAAAGACGATAAGAATGCGATTTTGATAGTGGACGCCGCGCTCTTTGTGATCACCTGAGACTGTCTGGACTGAGAGATCAGGGCCGGTGTATCCTCAAAAGAAGCGCGTTTCCATCGGCAACCACCCCCGGAACTGACATATTAAACAATCATTAAACTTCCCATAATATCCCCCGATAAATAGTAGGGGGTCAGGTGCCAAGCTGTTGAAATCGGTTTGGCGGGCCCCGATCAGGGAGGAATACTGACAAACGCCGCAATCATGGTCTCATGCGGCGTTTTTGAGAGTCACGCAGGTTCCGGCTGCGATGGATCAGTGAGGTATAATCTCCCGGTTACACCATCCGGTTCATTAGTATGAGTATTTGATGCGGCGAGGTTGATGAACATGTCTGTGAACGAGGTCCAACCCCCCAAAAAGAAAGTTAAGGGATACATACTCAGGCGGAGTCCCCGAGCGATGGTAAAGATACCCATCGTAATTCGCGGAGTCGACAAGCACGGCCTCAGCTTCGAGGAACAAACCGAGACTTTTATGGTAAGCAAGTACGGGGCGCGTATCTGTACGGTTCATGAGTTGGAAGAAGAGGCAATCTTGCAACTCCGACTTCAAGGGTCAGATCATTGGACGGACTTCCGGGTGGCTTGGGTTGGTTGTGATGAGGCCAAATTGGCCGGACATATCGGAGTGGAGTTTATTCAGACAACCAACTTCTTCGGCATTCCCTTCCCCCAAGAGGACTGGGGCGCCTCGGCTCCGCAATAAGGATTCAGCTCGACTACTCCCTATACCGTTGACTCGCGTCGTCGACAGCCGAGTTGCGTCTCCCTGCGTTTTCATTTAGTTCGAACGAGTCTAAAAGGCGATGAAGCTCTCCTCTCGCTCCGCAGAACGAGTTGGTTGCCCTGAGGGCTGCTGACCTTTGTGATTATCGAGATCTTTGACGTGTTCCACCAGATTGTGGAATTCATTCACCAGTTCCCCGAGTTCGTCTTTGGCCTTTAACTGAAGAAAAACATTGTAGTTCCCGTTGGAAGCTTTGCGTAAGGCTTGGGTGATCTCTCGAATCGGGCGAAGAACTTTTCGAGGCAGATACCACGTGAAGGCAAAACTCAGCATCAAGGTCACCGCGAGAGTAATCGTGATAAGGATGGTTGCCCGACTCCCCAAATGTTCGGCGTAGCTGCGCTCCTCCGCGACCTTTCTCCAGCTGTTCTCGCGAATCTGACGAACGAGGGTATCGATTTCTCCGCCTGTGCGTTGGAGTTCTTGCTGGGCTCCATTGGGTCCCGGGATGAGGACTGACTGCACAATGAAACTGTCAAATGACATTGCCTCTTTGCTGATTTCGTCCACAACTCGGGAGATGTCTTCTTTGGACCGAGCCCGATTTGCCAGTCGCAGAAGCCATACAATTCGAGTCTGATGGTCTCGAACCGGCTTAATGTATTGGTTGAGGACGACTGCGTCATTGACAGTCCCATGAGATTCTCCGATTCTCTCAATCGTGGAGATGTAGCTCTTCACCGAGTTCTTCAGCTGGACAAAATGGTTCCTTTCTGCCGAACCAGTCTCCACGCCATCGTCAATATGGGCGACGATAACTTGCGATCGTTCTTTGATCTTCATTAGTTCGGAAGGGTCTTTCAGCAAAAGATAGCTCTTTTCGTTGCTACGCATCTCATTAATTTCTGCAGAGATCTGCTCAGCCAACAAGGCACTCTTTGCATCGACCCTGGCTATTTGGTCGGTAGTTTTCACCATCCCGGCAATGTAGTAGACCGCCAGGAAGATTACGGGCAGGAAGATCAGGCGAGAAATAGTAATGCCCAACCCTATCCTGCCTTTCAACGACAACCGGTTTCCGTACTTCCGGAAATGGTTCCAAAAAGGCCAATCCATAGGATTCAAAATAGGAGGAAACAAGAAATGTTCATCATTATCATTAAGGGATGAAGGGCGAAGCGGCAAAAATCAACATAGATAGTATAGGCAAATTGGGTTCGGAACACAAACAAAATGTCGTCGTCGCCTGTCGACAATTATGAGCTTTCCACTCCTTCGACACCGTCCGCACCCAAAGGTATACCTCCACTATGTCAAGCAACTGATTTACTCTCAACCGATTATACCGTCATCCGGCTCTGTAGACCAGCTGGGATGAACATTGGGGTCCACCAGAGGGTGAACAGCGATAGAGGTCCTCGATTCATTCCTTGAAAACGAAAGGTTCGAAAAATCGAGACTCCGGAATAGCCAAAGCAGAGGATTATGGTGATCGGTATGAGGGCACTATAGTGTGATATCTTCTAAACCCACCCACGGTGGTTCAGGACTAGCTATGAAAAAGAATCTGCCTCAATCAAGGAAGGCTTGGACGGTTCCGGGAAAAACTCCTGGATTGCTTCCATCAGTTCTGCTGCCTGAATAGGCTTGGAGACGTAACCATCCATCCCGGCTTCTAAGCAGCGTTCCTTGTCTCCCCGCATGGCGTTGGCCGTCATGGCCAAAATAGGAATCCGATGACTGCCGGAATGGTTCCCCACGTGTGCAAGGTGGTGGGGCGGGTTCTCCTCCCCCTCGAGTATTTCCTGCTCCATTTTTCTGACAGCCGCAGTTGTTTCAAATCCGTCCATTTCAGGCATTTGCACATCCAAGACGATCACATCAAAAGCTTCTGTGACGAGCTGGGCTAAAGCCTCTTTACCATTAGCTACTGCCACTACTCGATGCCCCCTTTTTTCCAGAATCCGTGTGGCTAACTTCTGATTGACTGTGTTGTCTTCAGCCAACAAAATTCGGAGCCCCCCATTCTGGGGCCAGCTCTTCTGGTCTTCACGCAGTGTATGGCGCGTGAGAGGGTGCTCAGTTCTGACGCTTTGGTCCTCGCTCCTTAACTTCTCTTGCATGACTCTACAAATGGTATCCAAGAGATGTGCGGGACGAAAAGGCTTCGTCAGATAAGCTGCTATTCCTAACCCCCGGCATCGGGCCGCATCTCCGCGCTGTCCCGCTGACGTCAACATCAGGATGTGCAATTCTGAAAAAGCCGGATTCTCTCTAACCTTTTCTGCCAGCGTGAAGCCATCCATCTCCGGCATGTGGTAGTCCAAAATCATCAGCGTATAAGGCATTCCCGAGCCTAGTCCCTCCTCCAGTTTGTCCAATGCTTCAGAGGCGGTCCCGACCACAGTAGATTTCATGCGCCATTGGCCAAGCAATTCCCTGAGAAGCCGACGATTGGTGGCAATGTCATCTACTGCCAGCACCCGCAGATTCCTCAGATCAGGTGGCTGAACGATCGCAGGTACGTTCGTGCGAGCCGGCTGCAGACCGAAGCGAGCCGTAAAGCTAAACGTACTCCCTTTGCCTAAGTCACTTTCTACCCAGACCCGCCCGCCCATCAACTTGACCAACTGTTCCGATATAGAAAGGCCTAAGCCTGTGCCTCCGTACTTTCGTGTGGTTGATCCATCGGCCTGGGTGAAAGGGTCAAATATAGTACGTAGTTTCTCAGCTGGAATCCCAATGCCAGTGTCACTGACCGCAAATCGTAGCAGGCATGTGTCTGATGAGTTGCGCGAACCCCCGTCTTCTTTTCCTCTTCCCGTTGGATCTTCCGACGACGGGAATGCATGTCCCCCAGACTCTAGCGAGGGGATCCTCGGGTTGGAAGTCTCGAGTATCTTGCCACAGCTGGCGCCATCCATCTTTTCAACTTCTACGAACACCTCCCCTTGATGAGTGAACTTAATTGCATTACCCACGAGATTCACGAGAACCTGTCTTAAACGACCTGGATCTCCCACCAATCCTTCGGGCACATCCGGTCGTACATGGTAGATTAGCTCAAGCCCCTTCTGGCGGGCTTTGAGGCTCAAGAGCATCATGGTGTGGTTCAGACAATCCTGCAGGTCGAAGTTAATAGGATCAAGCTCGAGCTTTCCAACTTCTATCTTTGAGAAGTCGAGGATGTCATTGAGCAGAGACAGCAGAGAATCAGCTGAATCCTTGACGGCTTCAAGGCATTCGCGTTGGTCGGAATTCAACTCCGTGTCTAGTACGAGAGCCGTCATCCCGATGACCCCATTCATCGGGGTCCGAATCTCATGGCTCATATTGGCCAGGAATTCGCTCTTGGCACGGCTGGCCGCCTCAGCAATTGCTTTGGACTTTTGCAGTTCGGTCTCAGCGCCTTTGCGAACCCTGATTTCTTCCTGTAACTCACGGGTCCGGCTTTCTACTTGCAGGGCAAGGCGCTTCTCCTGAACCTTCAGTTGATGTACACGGAGCTTGTGGATGGAGAGACCCAACCACAATACACTCAAGCTAGACGCAAGGTAGAAGAGCCACATCTCATAGAAATGTGGTTCAAGATAGAGCAACAAATCGGCGCCATTTTGATTCCATACTCCGTCTCCGTTCGCTGCAATTACCCGGAAACGGAATTGTCCCGGAGGGAGATTAGTATAATACGCGACTCGACGTCCTCGGGCTTCCACCCAATCTTTGTCATACCCGTCTAATCGATATCTGAATCGAGCCTTTTCAGGCGCAATCAGCCCCAAAGCTGTATAGCGGATTTCGATGTTTCCTTTTCCTGGCAATGCCCTAATCACTCTACTCTTGGGCATGCTGTTATCATCAATCCTGACCGACTCAACCAGGAGCCTGGGGAGTAGCTCACTTCTCTTAACTCGGTCTGGGTCCACGACTACAACGCCCTTGCTCGTGGCGAACCAAAGTCTCTTGTCATGACTCTTCCATCCTGACGGTTGACTATCACACGCACATTCGCTGGTCGCCATACCGTCTGCTGTTCCGTAAGAATAGGAGGTGAAGTGATCAGTTCTTCCGCGGGCAAATTCATCTAATTCTTCCTTATTGATTCGGTAAATACCCTTCGAAGAGCCCA
>DATKMG010000842.1:0-12348 GCA_035541995.1 Terriglobia bacterium | reverse complement strand
GAGGTGATGGAGGTTCAAGGGAATTGTCTTGTGCCGTAATTGAACTTCTCGCTGTTGGAAGATAACAGCGAACAACTCGGAAAGAGAACAGTGGGCTGAAAGGATTTGTTCATTTGGCCCCTTAACTTCTGATCGGGAGTTTAACTGTGCAAACTAACCTATTCGCTGTACTCAAGGATCAGTCAAAAGCGCCTTTCTCGACCCGCAAAAGCGAAAAAGAAAAGCTTGGAAGGGTCGACGGCAACGAGGGCATAGTCCCTAACGACGTCCAGGTTGCAGTGGAGTGGAATTAGTTCCATCCAGAACTCTATCAGAGGTACTCGGGTACTTCACAATTTTCAACCCTTTTTCGAATCTTTTTGGAGGAAAATCATGCAGAAAGCCAGTTGGAAAATGATGGCGCTGGTCGCAGTCGTTGTATTGATGTTGGCAGGTAGTCTCCAGGCGCAAGGTTGGTACGTTTTTGGTGCAGTCGGGTCTTCCGCCCAATTTAACGTTTGGGGGGTTGCTGCTTATTATGGCTTAGATGCTCCTGTCCACGTCTGGTCAGGGAAAAATATGGGTGGCATCACTGACACCCGGACAGGTGTTCCGCTGCAAAAGGGTAATCTCTGGATCGCTTGGAGTACCTCCACGAACAAGACTGCCTTTTATTTATCAGTCGATTCCACCGTGGGTGTCCGCGCCATGTATGCCGCGCCAAGAACTACCCTTTACACGGATCCCGCCATTGGTGCCCATGCCACCGATAATCTGATCGGCAGCTTGGGGGTCGGGGTCGTTGAGGATGCTAACGTGCCTGCAGCTGCTGTCGCTGCCATAACAGGCCAGCAATTTACAGTCGGATTCTCAGAAGTGCGTCCCGAAGATGGCAAGATGGCAACCGAAAGAACGTGCGCTGAGTATGGTGGCTGTCCGGGTGGTATCGGTGCCAGCACCGTCGGCAGTGCGGTTAGCACAGCTACGGTTCGGGCCATCGAGTTTAACATTTCGGGAACCGATCCTATTTCCGGTCTAGCGGTCCCCACTTATTCAACCATACCTGTAGGCGCAAATTCGGTTCTGGTTTTTGTCAACGACAAGCACAACGTTGCAGGAGGTCTTGGACAGAGAGTGGCTGGTGCTCCGGTTTTTCAAGACATCACCGTTCCGCAATTGGCTGGATTTGTGGATGGTTCCTGGTCATATACCAGAGATATCAATATGGATGGTTCTCTTCCTGTCGTAAATACCACGACCTTCGTGCGTGAGCCCCTGTCCGGTACCTATAACACTTTCGAGTTTCAGGTCCCGGCCATCCAGGGGATAGGAAGTTCTCAGGAAAAAGGTAGAGTCACTGAACCGTTCAATCAAGCCTCATTGGGTGGTGGTTTCCGCAAGCGCGTCATCGGTACCGGTGAAATGATTAGTACCGTTAATAATGGCGGTGCCGCAGCGGATTATCTCGGATACGCTTTCTGGGGACTTGGAAATTTCTCTGCTGTAACTGCCAACTGCCGTTATCTGACGGTGAATGGTGTTGAACCGATTCAGGATGCCAGCAACTATGGATTCTTCCCCTTCGGGTGGAACTTTGTAACCCACAAGGCACTGAAGAGGGGAGATTATCCTGTTTGGGGATTGTATTATGCCATACTTGCCAATCCAGCCGACCCAATTTTCGTTTGGTTTAACAACGTGGCGGATTTTGTGGTGGGAAATTATCCCGAATATGCCGACTGGACCACTTTGAAGGTGTTTAAGTCTCACTACAATCCGGACGTCGTTTCCGGCCTGCCTGCTATATTCCCTGGTAAGGTTCCCCACAATGGAATCGCCTCAGGTGCGCCTGCGGAATGGGGTGGAACCGTGGCCGGACAGACTTATGGGAGACAAACAGAACAAGATTACTACACCCACACCGGAGGATCGGAGTTGACGAGTCGCCTTAAGTAGTTTAGCCATTGGGAAATCCCGTTGCTGCTGTCTGAGGGAGGAGAAGCCATATTCTTCTCCCCCAGAAATTCTAAAAAGGGGATGCAAATCCTCGAAGTTTTTTGCTCGCGCTTGGAATGGCTGGAGCAAAGCCTTCCGCGGTTTGGGAGGCTCTTGCTCCATTTTTGTTATACTAGCCCTACCTCTAGCCCGGATAGGTTTGCATCTACCCGAAGTGGCTCATCCAGAAGCAAACAGAATAAATGCCACAGAGTCACCGAGACACAGAGGTTTCTTTCGGGTTTTCAGATGTTATTGACTCTTACATTTCATAGTGACATGCCCCCCCTCTCCCGCCGGGAGAGGGACTGGGGTGAGGGGGGGGGTGTCACTATATTCTCCGATTTTCTATAGGTGCATCTCTCTCAGCGGTTTTTCCTTAACTGTAACAGGCGAGTCTTCCCCCATATAATAATGGAGGCAGGCAAGCAAGAACGAAGAAGGCTTTTACTGGCTGCGAGAGTGTTTTCAATGCCATAAAACAAGGCAGCTCTCCAGCCTTTCTTATACCCGGTGTAGGTATATCGGATCTGTTCCTCTTTGGTCCACAACCTCTTAAATGGCGCTCCCCCGCTCAGCAAGTCCAGGGAACGAATCTCTTTGTCTTCAAAACAAGCCCGGATGCAAAGTCCCAGCAAAACAAACCCCAGACTGTCTTTGGGATATTTGGAATCAAAGCCCATCTGGAAGGCATAGGCGCTTTCGTTTTCCACAAAAGCCACCAGTACCGCAGATATCTTCTCGCCATGAAAGATCGCCCAAATCCGTAACTGCCCCCGGGCCTCGCTCTCCTTCACCATTTCTCTCAGGAAGGGGCCAAACTCCGGGATGGCAAAGGCTCCGAGCGATCCTTTTGGAATCCATCGGGTTTCATGAAAAGTCTCCAGAGCATCGAGCGCGAGTTCCCGCTCCTGATAACTCGCTACTTCCCGGAAACAAGCTTTTTGCACTTCCAGGACTCGCCTGGTCTTAGAACGGAAATTTTTTCGGGTCTTTTTCCCCCTCTGGGCGAGGTACTCCTCCCAACTACGACTTGTGTCGATTCCAAAGGAAGGGGAGGAGGTGCGAGAGAAATGGAACAAACTCAGTGCGGGCGCGAGAAACCGCGAAACCGCGGAGGTGGGAAGCAGGAGGGAAAACCAATGGGAATCGCAGGGGATCGAGTGCCGCACGGTCCGGGCAATTTGGGACAGAACCTCCGGCTCCGCACTGGCAGGATGGACAAGAATATCAAGGTACTCGCTGGTCAAGACATGAGGGTCTGTTCCGATAAACCGAAGTTGACGAAAAAATGGCCAGGAAAGAATATGGTACGTACGCAGGTAAAAGGGGGCAAGTCCAACCAACTCTCCTTCCCCGTTGCGACAGGCCACAATCGCGAGGCGGCCGCCGGCGGGAGCCAGATGCTTCCACCACACCCAATTCCAAATCCAGCTTTGAAAAATTACAGGCTGCCCGCGCTTCTCTCTTAAGCGCTCCCATTCCCCTTGGAGCGCGAAGAAATCCTCCACAGCCTGCACGAGTTCAACCTTATAGTCTTGTTTTGTTATGGGTGGAGTAATGAACGGCGCCGTCAAGTCAGTCCTTTGCTGCTAAGAATTCCTGCGAGATTTTAGCCCCATACCGGCTTCAATCAGGCCAACTGGAGATTGTACATTTGTGAAGCGGCAGGAGGCCGCTTCTTCCTTTGGGGGGTCACTTCCCGGTGCGTCTGTAATCCTTCGGAATCTCAAACAAAGAGTCTTCGAGCGGCTTAGCGGCGATTTTGTGCACTTCCTTGTCGATTCTCATAAACAGTCGAGTGCGCTGGACGGGATCCGTTCCGCTCCGGTCTGTAGGGGCGGAAGAGCTCCCTCCCTGCGTGGCGGTCGGCGGGTCAGCTTTCCGGTCGGGATTGTTTTCTGAGCCAGCGCCAGCCGGATGAAATTTGATGTGAAACTCGGAGACAACGCTTATGGGAGCCGCGTCCCGCTCTTTCGCAAACCTCTGAATCTCCGCCAATGCTAATATCACCTTGGAGTTTGTCCGTATTTCCTTGGGGGGCAATATCGCTCTGGCGTCTTCCGTATCTCCCAGCTCGTGAAGGAGCGCGCCGCGAAACTGCTCAAGCTCAACATATCCGAGGTTCTCTTTGCACAGCCAAAGATCCGACACCAATTCGAATTCTCCAACCTTGGGAGTGTCGCCTTGTGGACCTGGGAGTTTTGTAACCATCAAGTAATGGCGAGTGTTAAAACCATTGATCTGCTTTTCTTCTCCCAGGTCCTTTATGGAAGTGGTTAAATTGAGAGGTTTTCTCACTTCCTTGGGCGCACCGGCTGCGGGAGGCTCTGCGTCTGCAGTGACAGGAGGGGGTGGAGCCTGCTTTTTGAAGTGCGCGAAAGTCTCTATGGAATAAGTTTTGTACTGATGGTTCAGCGTGACTATCTCCCCCCGGGGCAAAGAGTAAATCGTGCTCTGCACCAGTTCCTTGCCGAAGTAGCTATCCTCACGCACCTGGTTTTTCCTGACATAGACCGTGGAGGTGATTTCATCCATCCTTCTTCCACTTTCTGCACTGGCCTGACTCTTTAACCCTTCGAACATTCCTCCGCTAAGCAGGGTGACTTGTTCGACTGAAAGATCGGCCCGGAGATGGGCCGGCATAATAAGCCACAAAAAAAGGGTCCAACCCAGCCCTCGCCTGATTCCCGCTTGCCTGAATATCATAATCTCTCCTTGTGCCATGATTAGGTCCTTGGTTCCAATAGACACTCGATCTCCCGCCAAGCTGTGGGACCCTGCAAACCCTGTGCCAGTGCGCATTATACGCGACTCACATGCGATTATCCATACATCTTTCACGGCGGGCAGTTCCGCGCCAGGCAAAATTGCATGCCGGTGGCTGGCTTGACCCCCGAGCGGTTGTGCCCCTGTTTTCGCCAGGACCTCTCTGGGAGAACCGACGGCATGATTTAACACATAATTAACGCGGAGTTTCTTGCATTTAAACCTTGTCTTGGTACAGTACCCAGCTTTAGCGGTTGAGGTTGAGCGAGCGGGAAACAAACTGAGCGGGATCGTGAGATCGGGAATGGCTGCCTGGTCTTTGCCCTTGATCCAAGCAGAGTCGATTTTTGTCTTCCCTCTTCCTTGGCCAGGTTTCGAACCGCAATCCTACCGAAGGCAGGCTGTCGCCTCGCCTGGCGCAATACGGCAGTTTTCCCTTTTGGCTTCATCGTGTAGACGTATTGGACATTCACTTGAAAGGAGGAGTATCTGATTCTTGTTGACGTATTCAGGCAGTAGTTGGATTCATCGTCAAAAAAACTCTTCGGAGAGGATTCTATGACTGGACATAGGGAGACTTTTAAAAGCGAAATCGGACCTTCAAAATGGTACGTAGCTCCTGAGGGGAGTTATGGCAGTAGCGCCGTCGAAAGGGCCATGGATTTACCGGGGGTTTTTGAACAGCACCGCGCCTTTCCACGGCGCGAAAGTGCAGTCCCTTTTCTCGTAAGGTTTGTGGAGAGTCTTGTCGCCTTAACAGTTTTGATCCTGACGGCGCCCATTCTTCTTGTGATTGCCATTGTCATTAAGATCGGTACTCCTGGACCCGCCCTGTTTTTCCAGAAGCGTGTCGGTCTGAATGGAAGACGTTTCACTTTCGTAAAATTCCGAACACTCTACGCGGATGCAAAACAACGGTTCCCCGAACTGTATGCCTATCGATATACAGAGGAGGAGCTGGGTTCGTTGTATTTCAAAGTGGAAAATGACCCTAGAGTTACGCCTCAGGGAAGTTGGTTGCGAAAAAGCACTTTGGATGAATTGCCGAATTTCTGGAATGTATTGAAAGGGGATATGGCGCTAGTAGGACCGCGGCCTGAGATCCCTGAAATGCTTCCCTATTACAAGAATGAGATGTTGTCGAAGTTTTCCGTTCGTCCTGGAATTACTGGTCTGGCACAGATTTCGGGGCGTGGCCGTTTGAGCTACTTTGATACCGTGGCTCTGGATTTGGAATATGTTAGGACTCGCTCTTTTGCGGTCGACATGAAGATTATCTTGAAGACCATATATAAGATCATGGTTCGTGACGGAGCATTTTGACTTATGGGCAACCAACACTATTCACTGCTGAGTGGAAAAAGGATTTTGATAACAGGGGCCAGCGGATTCCTGGGTTTCCGTCTCACGGAACATCTGCTTCGTGAGGGTGCGATTGTTGGGGGGCTGGCGCGCACCATCGGACGAATTCCGGCAATGGACGAAAGCCGGAACTACTCTTTCTTTATTTGTGATTTGGAGGACCTTGAAGACACCAGGAGAAAGATTGAAGAATTTGCCCCTGAAATTGTATTTCACCTAGCCGCCCACCCTGATGCCAAAGAAGGGCCGCCACAATATCATGCAACAATTAAGGCTAATATCCTCGCGACCGTGAATGCTCTTGAAGCCTTTCGCGCTTGTGGAGGGGAGCTGTTTATTTATGGAGACTCCTGCAAAGTATACGGTAATGCCGGCGTCCCCACTTGCGAGAGCTTGCCGGTTCAGCCACTCAGCTCCTATGCCATCGCCAAAGTGGCGGGCTGGGAGTACTGCAAGCTTTACACGCGGCTCCATCACCTTGCTTCGGTTTCCGTCCGTCCCACATTGGTGTATGGTCCTGGTCAGGGGATCAACCTGATTGGTCGTGTTATCGACGCGGTTTTGGATGGACAGCCCGTGTTAAAGCTGGATGGCGGCAGTCAAACCAGGGATCCCCTCTACATTCACGATGCCGTACGCGCCTATGCGGCCATTGCGGAAAAAGGGCGGGAGCTGAGTGGCCGTATTATCAACATTAGTGGCGGCTTTGAAATCACGGTGGCGGATCTGGCGCTACTCATCGTGGAGTTGATGGGAAGTAAGATGCGTGTCGAGACGGATTTGACGCGCATGCGTCCCACCGAAACTATGAGGAGTTACTGTGAGAATCAGGAGGCATTTGAGGCCATCGGATGGAAGCCCCAAGTTTCGCTGAGGGAGGGCTTAAAGGAGACGGTGGAACATCTTTCCGGGATACGGTCTAAGAAAGATAAATATCTCATGAAGAAGGTCGCTGGTGGCAGATAAACTATAGCTGCAAACAAGAAAGAAGTGAGGAAACAAACGCGCGTTCCACAAGATCCTGCCTCGATCAACGATTATGTCGTTTGAACTCTTTTGTTCAATTTTGACCATCTCCTTAGAATCCTCAGCCGCAGGCCGCAGGATTTCATCTATCGCTTTCAGGAGAGGCTAAGTTGACAACGTCCATGGCCTGTGTGTGGCGTTGGGAGAAGTCAAACAGCGGTTTATTGCCCCCAATGGAATCTCCTATCACGGTGTTGCACCTGGTTCACACGGTGGGATGGGGAGGAGTGGAAACGGGAATCGTCAAATGGTTGAGAAAGATCGATGCCGCCCGCTTTCCGATTCGTCTGGCGTGTTTTGCCAACTCAGGAGGAACGGAGGCGCCCTTCGTGGATTTCATCAGAAACGAAGGATGGCCAATTCACATGATTCCCTGGGGGCGCCACAAGCCTTTTGTGAAAGCCGCCAGGGCTGTAGCCAGAACGATACGGGAAAATCACATTCAGATTCTGCATACTCACAATTGGTATGCGGACATGGTGGGAGCAATGGTGGCCAGGATCGTTCCCGTGAAGACCGTCACAACCCTTTACATGTGGTCGGACTTGGATTGGAGGCGCAACTTTTTGCAGCAACTGGACAAAATCGCCGTCCGCTTTTTCGACCAAATCACGGTTCATTGCGATTATACCTTTCGTAGAACCGTGGAAATGGGCCTCGCGCGTCCGGAAGAGTTGCGCAAGCTGATTTCAGGGTTTGAATTGCGAAACGGGCAGCTCTCTCCGTGCGAAAGGGAAGAAAGGCGCCGGCAGAGAGGGATTTCGGCGGACATGCCGTTGCTGGTTTATGTGGGGAGATTTCATCCCGAAAAGGCGCAGGATCAGCTCTTGCGGATTTTCGGGAGAGTCGTGACCCAGTGTCCCGGGGCAAGGCTCTGGATTCTGGGCGAAGGGCCGTTGGAAGGGGAGTTGAAAGCGCTATCCAAAGTCTTAGCAATTGATCATGCAGTAAGCTTCCTGGGATTTGTTCCTGAACCTTTTGAATTGCTGGCGCTGGCGGATATCCTTGTTCATCCTTCCAATATTGAAGGAGTATCCCAGGCGATTGGGGAAGGCATGGCGGCAGGAATGCCCATCGTGGTTTCCGACGTCGGCGGATTGCGCGAGATCATGACGCCGGGAATAAACGGCGTCATGGTTCCACCGGGCGACGAAGAGGCCTTTGCACAAGCCGTTTTGGACCTCATTGAAAACAGAGAAAGACGGGCTCAATTAGGAAACGCAGCCAGGAGATTCATTAAGGAACAATATTCCATTGAAATTGCCGTAAGGGAGCTGGAGGATACCTATTCCGAGGTGGCACGGAAATGAAAATGGCGCCCCCGTAGATTCTCCCTATGAAGCTTCACCGGATGTTCTTTCGTTTAATTTGACAGTCTGCATCAACGGGCTGACTGGCAAGAGGCGGCGCAGGTTGGCCAGCCTTAAAGGTGAGAGGCGCCGCGCAGTTCACACATCTCACAAGAAAGAGATGGAATCATGTCAATATCGTCTAATCTGAAAAGGACTGTTCGACCATTCCTGCAAACTCTCTTGGCAAATTACATCTACGAGACTAGATTCGGCTCCGTGAGAATCAAACGGAAATGGGGGACAGGTTCCTGGAATAGGCTTATGCAGCGGACCACTGGGGAAGAGGTTTTTTTGACATCGCTTGATTTGAAAGGGAAGACCGTCTATGACATTGGCGGCTTCATTGGCTTGTTGACCGTAGCCTTTGCTAAGGCTACCGGGCCAACCGGCCAAGTGATCGTCTTTGAACCCAACGAGGAGAACTACTCTCAATTATTGGAGAACCTTCGATTGAACCGGGTCGATAATGTGAGGTCGCTGAAATTGGGTATAGCGAGTAAGAAAAGCCAAGACCAGGTTTTCCTGGTCAGGGAGAATCTTTCCGCGACTGGGAGCCTGGATCAAAAAATCCAATCGAAGATAATCGATGATGGCCATTTTAGAGAATTGCACATTGAAGTGGACACTTTGGATAACGCAATGGCCACCCACGGTTTAGCTAAGCCGGATTTCATTAAGATCGACATTGAAGGCATGGAGTATCCAGCTTTGTTGGGCATGACCGAGATCCTCCGGAAATACTCCCCGCAACTCCATATTGAAATCCATGGGGCGGATCAATCTAGCAAGCGTGAGAACATTGGCAGAGTCGTGGAGTTCTTGCAGTCTCAGGGATATTCAATTTGGCATGTGGAGACGCAAAAGGATATCGACACCCACAACTTTGTGATCGCCCAAGAGGGGCACATTTTCTGCAGGCGGTCAGAATTCCGATTGGCACATAGCGTCACAGTCGGCACTGTGAGCGGCCGTAAAGTCTCGCATGCAGACCATGAAATTGCCAGTTTACAAAAATAATAGCGAGTTCGATATTTCGTTCTTATATCAGCGACTGTATCGCACAGGCAATAATCGTCTGCAGGTGAGGAGAGGCTTGTTGCCCGTCCCTAGTTGCGAAGGAAGTGTGACTCGGAGCGCTTTTCTGCCAAGCTCGGTGCGGAGAACATCTCGACAGAATATTCCACGCTGACTCTCGGGAAAGGACCTAGCAGTCTGACCGGTTGAAAAGGGAAGATATCGACAGCCCTCAATCCGGACTGCTCCTGTTGGATACTTGTAAATGTACTCAAGGATAAGAAGATTCTATCAGGTTAAATCGATAGTGAAGAGCGCAGTTTATAAGGCCGTGAGCCCGTGGCATTCGGGAAGAGGAAGTATCCTGATGTTCCACCGGGTCTGTCAAGAGCAAGACAAATCGGCTATCAAGTTCAATTCGGTGCTGGAGGTGACTGCACAATATCTGGAGCGGATAATACTCTATTTCCTGAAGAATGACTACCGCTTCGCTGCAATAGATGAAGTGCCGGAGGTGTTAGTTAGCAATTCGAAAGGCGCGCAGAAGATTGTTGTTTTCACTTTTGATGATGGATATGCGGATAATCATCTGCTGGCCTATCCGCTGTTGAAGAAATATGAAGTGCCTTTCGCAATCTACATTACCACTTCATTTCCCGAGCACACTGCTGTCTTATGGTGGTACATGCTGGACGATCTGGTTTCAAAGAACGACCGCATCTGTTTTGGATATGAGGGGCAGAGATTTGAGCTGGACTGTTCAACCCCGCACCTGAAAGAAGGAGTGTTCTTAAAGATAAGGCAATTGATTATATCTTGCGGGGAAGGGAAGTTGTCTTCATTGCTCCAGGCTGTATTCGAAGAATACGGCATCAGGCCGGACTTAAAGATCAGGGAGATGGCGCTAAGCTGGGAACAGATCGCTGAACTGGCACAGGATCCGTTGGTGACGATCGGAGCCCATACCTTGAACCATGTTGCGCTGAGCAAGCTCGGGGTCAAGGAACTGATGCATGAAATAGTGGAATCAAGAAGACTGATCGAATCAAAAATCAAAAAACCGGTCAGGCATTTTTCCTATCCCTTTGGCGGGAAAAATGAAGCCGGCCCAAGGGAATTCAATGCCGTAAGGCAGTGCGGATTTGAGACTGGGACCACGTCTAGGACGGGAAACCTTTTCTCAGGCCATCGGTTTCACCTCGAAGCATTGCCCCGGCTTTTGGTCGACGGGAATATTGAAGATGCCAGAGATCTGGAGGTGTTTGTAAGTGGCTTCATGCCTTTTGTGCATAATCGACTTAGGCGGTTGGTATTCGACTCACCTTCAATCGTTGGGAAGATAAAATACTGACATATAGAAAACGAGAAAATATTGATAAGCACGTCTTCGGGGGTTCAGGGCAAAAATCGCTTGTGGAAACAAGAGCCAGCAAGTCAGGAAACGGCCGCAGCTATTTAGTTTCTGTCGCGAAACTGCCGGATCTTAGGAAAGCTCCCCTCCTCGGCTGAGGAGGGGATTTGGCCCGCAGGGCCGCTGGGGTGGTGGGAGTTCCCGTAAGACCGAGACTTGCTTGGCTTTTTCCGGATTGTTCGAACCACCCCGCCGCAGCTTGGGGCTGCGGCTGCCCCTCCTTACCCAAGGAGGGGCAGTCTGCTGCGAATATCAGTAATTGCCTTCCGAAGCTGCTGAAGGACAGTGGCCTCAGATCGAGCGGCAACTTGGACCAACCAGCTACCACTTACCACCACGCAGGAAACGGACACGGTATGAGTCTACCGGGCAGGGCACTTTCTGTCATAGGTGCACTGCGCATCCTTGAAACGGCATTCAGAACCAGTTTCAACGAAGAACTCTTTCATTGGAAGGTATCGCGGCCGGGCGCCCGGCTTCACCTTGCAGAGCATGCGACACTGACTACGCTGGAACTGCCGATTCCAGGCATGGACGCCGTGACTGTCTACGATTGGGCCAGCACGGCGCGAGGTGCGGGTCGCGATCTTTACCGGCAAGCCATCGCCGGCCACACCTTGATCAGCATCGGTGGAACTGCCGACAGTTGCCGAGCCAAAGCGAAGCTCGGACTGCAAGTGGTAGGGAGTATGTACATTTACACCCGAATTCTCCGCCCGCGCCTGGCCCGGTATGTGTGGGATAGCGTGCGGGGGACGCGAGCCTCAGGACTGCCGCCAAGAGTACAGGCAGAGCCGGTTGAGCAGTTTGGAATCAATGACATATCCGGAGAATGTGTGCAATGCCTGTGGCCGCAGAGAACGGCAGAGTGGGTCAATTCGCTGCTCAAGTGCCCAGTGGGAAGCCCACGAGGCTTCGTGCTTCGCAATACGCAACGGGCGTTGGGGTATGGCGTCCTCATGCAATTTGGTCAATTGTGCCGGATCGTGGACCTCCGGGTCGCCTCTGGCGATCAGGCAGACTGGGACCAGGCGATAGCCGCACTGGTTGCCGTCGTCGAGCGTCAGCCGGGAACGAGGATGGTTCGTTCGGCAGCTACCTGCCGATCAATGGCCAGTGCGTTGACGGCAAACGGATTCTGGAAAGGGGGCCGGATACGGATATATAGCAAGGATGCTCTGGATGTCAGCAATATCCATCTCACCGCGTCGGACGGAGACTTGTTGGTTCTCTAACTCTTGGGAAAGTGACAATTGCTGAGTTTTCCGCAAGCGAAGGGAAAGATTGAGAATTTGCGTCGAGAATGACCGAGAAAACTCAGGGGATTCGAAAACTATGAATGCGGAATCGCGGTAGAAGGGCAAAACGCATCGCTTTACCCGAAGCCTCAAGTTCACAAAAATATCATCCCCATGTAACCTGCAATTAACACCTTTACGG
>DATKMG010000841.1:0-4577 GCA_035541995.1 Terriglobia bacterium | reverse complement strand
TAGCTCCGCCTCTGGATCGTTCCGAAAAGAACGGGTTCCGATGCGCTCTCTATCCTGATCCCGAGAAAATCCCCGGGTCAGTGCTTCAAATGACAAAGTTTGATGAAGCGAGAGATTATTACAAAGAAAAACCCGTTCCGGATTTAGTTTTCCACATTTACAGGGAGCAATTCTCGTACGACAAGACGGATTTGAGGGCCCGCGTGGAATCGAGGCAGGAAAGCTCTCAAGGTTGGATTCAAGAGAAGATCACCTTTGACGCCGCCTATGGCGGTGAGCGGGTCATTGCCAGTCTTTTCCTTCCCAAGAATGCAGCGCCGCCCTATCAAACAGTCGTTTATTTTCCCGGCGGTACGTCTATACTTATGAAATCGAGTGAAGACCTGGAAAACTATTTTGAATTTTCCATGTTTCTTTCTTTCATTGTGAAAAACGGCCGGGCAGTCCTCTACCCTGTCTATAAGGGGACCTTCGAACGCGGAAATGACACTACCACTGCCCTCCTCGGAAGCAACGGGAATTCTCACCAATATACCGAATTATTTATTCAAGAAGTTAAAGATTTCAAAAGATGCATCGACTATCTGGAGACCCGTCCGGATATGGACAGCAAGAAGCTTGCGTATGAAGGCATGAGTTGGGGTGGAGGGTTCGGAGCGATTATCCCGGCCGTGGAAGAACGTCTCAAGGCCAGTGTCTTAGTGCCAGGAGGCTTCTATGTATATGGACTTGGACGTCCGGAAACCGATCAGATCAATTATGTTACGCGTGTGAAGACGCCAACCTTGATGTTGAACGGCAGATACGACACGTTTCTACGACTCGAGACATCCATCAAACCTATGTTTGACCTTTTGGGAACGCCAGCTCCGGACAAGCAGCTGAAATTGTACGACACTGACCACTTCCCCCCTAGAAATGAGTTCATCAAGGAAATCCTGGCCTGGCTCGACCGCTACCTGGGGCCAGTCAGTTTAATCTAACACCTCCGGAATACTGAAGGCCGCGAACCCGGGCTTTGTCCCCCACCCCTGCCATGACTATCCTGCCTGCAAGGGTGTGGGAAGGACCATGCAAGCGCAAGAGTTCCATCGCATAGAAGTGCCCCATGACCTTATTCATGGTCACCACGGTCAATGAAAATGCTGGAGGCCCCGCTTTGTCGGGGCCGAGGTCGCGTCGGAGCGCGACCCTCCACCAAAACGACATTTTCATAAAACTTACATGAACACCGGCGGGAATGGTCCGTCCGTCCCAATTGCGAACATACGAAACTCGAATCCGGACATTCACTCTTGTCCTCAGGAATTCCCGGCTTCTTATCTTCAAGATATTCAAGCACTTGCCCGCTAGATGAATGGAGGCGAGAATGCTCTGGCATACGAAGAGGACTCTCTCGATGGGAACATTCATTCAAGGCCTTCGCTACGGGTTGCGCATGCTCGCCAAGAATCCCGGCTTCACGGCACTGGCGGTGGTGACGCTCGCGTTAGGTATCGGGGCGAATCTCACCATCTTCAGTTGGATTCGTGCCACCATTCTTGACCCGATTCCTGCCGTGACGCATACGTCCGACCTTGTCACCGTGATGCGCGGGGAGATCAGTGAGCATCCTACTCCGCCCTTTTCGTACTTGGACTATGTCGACTTGCGCAAAAACAATCGAAGTTTGTCTGGGTTGATCGGCTATCACGACGATTTTATGACCTTGACCGGCGCCGGTAAACCGGAACGCATCTACGGCGCGCTCACCTCTGCGGATTATTTCTCAGTCCTCGGTGTTCGACCGATCCTGGGGCGCGGGTTTCTCGAAAGCGAAGAGAGAGCGTCTGCCGGCGCACCCGTGGTGGTTATCGGTTACGGCTTGTGGCAATCGCACTTTGAGGGGGACCGTTCGGTCCTCGGCAAGTCGGTACAGATCAACCGGCACACGTACACAGTCATCGGCGTCGCGCCTGAGGGTTTCCAGGGCTGCAAGACCGGGTTGCGGACCGATGTTTGGATTCCTTTGGTGATGGACCGTTTCGTCTGGGGCCCGAACCGGCCCGATGATCGCAGTCTCCTCTGGCTTAACGTACTGGGTAGGCTCAAGCCAGGCGCTAGTCGAAGGCAGGCTGAGGCCGATCTTAATATTGTGATGCAGGAGATCGTCCAACGCTTTCCCGCTATCCACCAGGGTCCGAACCAGATCACCTTGGATCCGCTTTGGCGATCGCCCTTTGGAGCCAACGTTTACCTCTATAAGTCCCTTCCCATTCTACTGGCGCTGGCAGGGGTTCTCCTGCTGCTGGCCTGCGCTAACGTTGCTAACCTGCTGCTGGTGCGCAGTGTGACGCGACGCCGCGAAATCGCTTTGCGTTTATCGATGGGCGCGAGTCGCTGGCGCCTGGTCCGCCAGTTTCTTCTGGAAAGCCTTGTGCTGGCCCTGATGGCAGGGGGAGTCGCCACACTAATGACGACTTGGACCGCGAATACGCTCGCAGCCTTTTTCCCGGCCAACTCCCTTCCTCTCACGGTCAACGGACGAATGGACTTGAGCGTCCTCCTGGCATCATTGTTGGCTGCAGTTCTCACGGCTCTGGTGTTCGGCACTCTGCCGGCCTTGCGGATTTCCCGACTGGCTCCGGTGGCGGTCCTGAAGGAAGAAGCGCTTAGTGTCTCCGGTGGACTGCACAGATCGCGATTGTCGAGCCTGCTGGTGATAGCACAGATTTCCCTTTCCTTGCTTCTGCTAATCTGCGCCGGCCTTTTCACCCGGAGTCTTGAAATCGCCCGGCGTGCGGACCCCGGATTCGATCCCAACCACGTAATGCTTGCTTCCTACGAGCTTGCGCCGGCAGGCTACTCGGAGGAGCAAGGAATTGAATTCAGCCGGCAGTTGTTGGACCGGCTGGCGGCCTTGCCGGGAGTTCAATCCGTTACCGCGGCGGACTTCTCGCCGCTCAGTTTCACGATCCATAGCGATTCCGTCTTACCGGAGGGCTACCTGCCCCGACCTCACGAAGACATGGAAATCGATCGTGCCGTTGTGGGGCCCGACTACCTTCGCACGCTCGGGACCACTCTGGTGGCCGGGCGTGATTTCAGCATTCATGATGGAGCTATGTCGCAACCGGTCGCCATGGTGAATGAGGAGTTTGTCGCGCGCTATTGGCCGGGACTGGATCCCCTTGGACGGCGCGTCGCGGAGGGAGGCACGTGGTTCAAGGTGGTGGGAGTGGTGCACAACGGCAAATACCGCCGGCTGACTTATAGCCCGACACCGTGCATCTTTTTGTCCCTCTTCCAAGCTTACAATGAACCGGTGATCGTTCACGTGCGGGTCGCGGGAGATCCCCAGGCTTTCGCACCAACGCTCGAAAAGAGCATCCATGAACTCAATGCTGATTTGCCTGTTTTCCAGGTCATGCCGCTGAACGCCAGCATGCGGATGGGGAGTATATTTGAACGGGTCGCCACGACCTTTGTGGGGGTGTTCGGGCTTCTGGCGCTGGCCCTTGCCTCCGTCGGAATCTATGGCGTGGTCGCCTACACTACACGCCAGCGAACACACGAAATCGGCGTTCGGATGGCACTGGGCGCCCGGCGTGGCCACGTCCTTTTGTTGATATTGCGTCAGGGCCTGGGGCTGACCCTCGCCGGTTTGGCGATTGGGTTCGGTTTGGCTTTTGGACTCACTCCCTTGCTGAGAAGCTCCCTATATGGCGTTGCGGCAACGGACCTTGCGACCTACTCATTTGTCGGCGCCACACTCTGCCTTGTGGCGTTGGTGGCCTGTTATATCCCCGCGCGTCGGGCGACCAAGGTGGAGCCCGTGATGGCGCTGAGATACGAATAAGGGGTGGCTGCAATTTTTGCCGTCATTCATCTGCGATTATCCGCTAGATCGCTGGCGTTGAATAGGGATGCCCATGGTCTTCACCCTTGCGTGTTCTGCTTCAAGGGCACACTGAGTGGTCAGGGACGGGCTTTCTCCATCTTCACGATTCCTGAGCCTTCTTTGATTGTTATAATCTGATTTGCTCCGACTCTGGTGAATTTTTCGACCTTCTGAGTCGTCGGCCAACGGACTTCGATCAGGTCGACCAAATCCTTGTCTCCCAAACCAAAATGCAGCCTCAAATCATTTTGGGACATCACACTGCCTCCACTGCTGACTTCACCAATCTGAACGTGGCTGCCGGTCACAACCCGGACGCGAGTCCCGATCGCCGTGCGGTTACATTCAGTACCAATCAACTTGAGTTTTGTCCACTTGTTCTTGTTTCCCCCGTCATTCCGCAATAGCGAAGGTGGATCGTTCATGTTTAGGACCAACACATCGACATCGCCATCGTTATCGTAGTCGCCATAAGCGCTGCCACGGCTCGAAAAGCGCTGGCTAACGCCGGACCCGAGCTGCGCCGAAACCTCCTGGAACTTCCCGTTCCCCTGGTTCCGTAGAACGATGCGGGGAGATTTGAAGTTGGCTACCTTTTGCTTCTCTGTCCCCGGATAGACGTGGCCAGTTACGTAAAAGAGGTCCGGCCAACCATCGTTATCGTAGTCCATGAACCCTGCACCCCAACCTACGTATT
>DATKMG010000840.1:0-2089 GCA_035541995.1 Terriglobia bacterium | reverse complement strand
GATCTCAAAGATCAATCATCAATTGTCTTCGCTGTCGAAACAACTGGGGAAACCCTAGTCCCGCACTTACAGGCCGGAATCCTGAACGGCTACCGTTTGCAGTGCCGGAACTGGGCCGGCAAGACCTGCAAACCGATTGCTCCACCTCCTTGCTCCAGAGCAATTTCGTGAATGCGCCAGCGCAACGACGCATCACGCCCACCATGAAATCCTACCGTAGGAGCACCTCCTGAAATCGCGATGGAAGTCCCATCGCGGATACTCCCGGAAAAGGAAAGTCGAAATGTCTGTTGTACGGATTCTTGTGGTCGATGATTCCCTGCTCTGGCAGGGCTTCATCCAAAGTCATTTAGGAGAAGCGCCAGCACTTAAAGTCATCAACGTCGCAGCCGATGGACCGGAAGCGGTTCAGAAGGCCAACGAGTTGCACCCGGACGTGGTCTTGATGGATGTCTCTCTGCCCGGGATGAATGGGATTGAGGCCACGCGTGAGATCCGCAAAGTCTCTCCCCGCTCTAAAATTCTCTTCCTGAGCATGCTGGATGAGATCGAAGTTATCCGGGCGGCCTTTGAAGCGGGCGGCTCCGGTTACATTTTCAAGTTTGATGCCATTAAGGACCTCATCCCTGGCATTCAGGCCATTCTCTTCGGCCAGCGGTTCGTCAGCCACAGCCTGACGGGCTCGTATGGAAGTTCCAACCCCGAAAGCAAAAGCTGATCAGACCACCTGGAGAAAGAACCTTTCTGGCGAGCGGAGAAGGATCTTCCCCCGACGTTTGCGAATCGCGCCGCGGCGTTGCCAATCGCTGATCATTCGACTGGTGGTGTAAGGAGTGATGTTCGTCGAGTTGGCCAGCTCTTCGTTGGTCACCTCGATCTCGACCCCACCGGGCACTTTTTCGCCGATGCTTTCTGCAAATCCCAGCAGAACATAGGCGAGCCTTTGCTGTGCGGTCTGGGATATTAAGGCTCCATGGGCGCTGACATACCAGGTGAAGTAATCCATGGCCGCGAGCAGTGTGTTTTCCAAAAGTTGCGGGAAGCGCTGGGCGAGGGCGCGAATTGCCGGGCGCTCCCAAACGAGCACAGTACAATCCCTCAGGGCTTCCGTGCTGGCAAGATAATGGGAAGGTCGGGACAATAGCGCCGCAGGGGCGAAGATATCGCCCGGGGAAATCCACATCAATAGGATCTTTTTTCCGTTGGGCGTTCCCAGAAAATAGCGCGCCCGGCCGCTCCACAGCAGGTGGAATTGCTCGGCTGGATCACCCTGGGCCGTCATGACCGACTTGGACGGAAATCGCCGGGATTTCGCCGCGGCCAAAACCACGTCTATCTCACCCGGTTCCAATCCCTGCAGCCATTCCACTCTATGCTGAAGATTTAGGGCGCGGAACTCTACGGCGGTCATACTCGCTCCATGGCGAGGGTGAAACCGAACGCCCGCGCACTCCATTTTGTTTCCACAGGTGCAAGCATCTTTGCCCCGGCAGGCAGTTGCGTGCCACTGAAAGCCCTGCTTCTGTCGTTCAGGACTCGGGGAGGTCGGGGGGATAAGGGGTGCTCCCCGAGTCCTGCTCTGTCTTCTAGCTCAGCGAAATTGCACCGCACGTTTTCCCGTGATCGATGCTTTACCTTTTAAACTTGGCCGTGTTCCCAAACAACTGGGGGAATCCCTAGGTGAGGTATTTGGAGACCTCCGGCAGGCACTTGTCTGGCAAAAGCAGATAGCACAGCAATGGCTATTACAAATGAGACGTCCGAAAGCACAACGTAACGGGACCAGGCAATGCGCCACTCCCGATTAGGGGTTTTCCTAGTTGTGAGCGGGTGTAGCGAAACCTAGCATCGTCCTCGGAAGCGACGGGGTTTCGGTTCCAAGCGAGATTTTCGACGGTGCTGCAAGACAACCGGAACCAGTGCCAAGCTCGGTGAGGCGACCCTGCCGCAACTCCCAGGTGGTTAACAAACTGCTTGAAAGGACCACTTCGCCCCGTGAGAGTAAGGACGAATTGTGCTTGGGTTCTGCTGTTTTTGGGGTTCTGCTTGCCTTGCAAGCCCCTCCGTGCTCAAGGATCGCTGGATCTTG
>DATKMG010000839.1:0-9278 GCA_035541995.1 Terriglobia bacterium | reverse complement strand
GAACGTGACGTGTTTAGATTGTTCATTTTGTTCCCATAGCATGCAAAGCCATGAAAACCAGAGAGGATAACGGGCCTCACCCGAAGGATTTTTGACAGTGGAATTGTATGACCTCCCAACTCGTTTTTATATGATTTCTTTCGTGAAAATGTGAGTTTTGGTAGGGAAGGCTGGCCCCAGCCGTCCTCACTTCTGAAAAGCGGCGCGGTGGGGCCACCACGCCCTACCATTTTCATCCGCGGTGGGGACCTGAGAAAGGTCATGGTGCACTTCTATGAAAATGCGACTTTAAAGGTGGCCGCCGCGCGTGTGACCGCCGCCGCCCGTCGCGGCCAACTCCTGAAGGTTGATTACACACAACCTCGCCGCGGCCCATGAAACGTCCGAATCAAGATTGAGCGATCATGCCGCGAAGCTTTTCCGCAACCCAGTCGACTGCAATGCGGATCAGAGCCTCCCCTTTTTCCGGCCTGGCAAGCAATGAATCGTAATAGTAGCTGCGATCGGTCTTCGAGTCCTCCGGATCCTTGAGCGCCAGGTGAATCTTTTCATAATCCACCCCCTCACGGTGAATTCTTTCCGGAAAGGCTGCCAGAGCAACAGAGGTTTCAAATTCACCCGAGTGGCCAGGTACCTTTTCCAGGCCGCTCTGCATGACTTTCCTTACCTCCTGCTTGATCTCCTCAGACGCCGAGTAGGCCTCCCAGTAAGAACAAGCATCGATGTGAATGCCGAGTTTTGTACGAAGATCCGGCAAGAAATCCTTGAGAGGCTTGTCGTTCCCCCCGTGGCCATTGACGATGAAGAGGGTCTTAATGCCATGGGTTCTAAGGCTGTCGCAGATGTCAAAGACCATGGCCAGGAAAGTCTCCGGACGAAGGGTCAGCGTGCCTTTGCGCTCCATCCAGTAAGGAGAGATCCCCACAGGCACCGGCGTGGAGACAATAACCTGGGGATAGAGTCGCAGGGCGGCTTGTTGGGCCAGGAGAACGGCACTCGCAGTGTCTTGAATCATCGCTAGATGTTCGTTGTGCTGTTCCGTGCTTCCTGTGGGCAAGATTGCAGCCTTCAGGCGTCCAGACTCCAATGCTTCTCGAATTTCCTTGCGGGTACTCTCCCAAAGCAAGACTCTGCGAGGATTGACATAGCCATCACCAGTACGAGAGACGTTTGAGGAGGGCAGTGGCAAGTTGTCACTAGCATTGAGACTTCCGGCAGGAGCCATTGCGGCCAGGCCTGGCGTCGAGATAAGAAAGTGTCGTCGAGATATTGAATTGTTCATGGTTGAGACTCCTTACTACAGTATTCGTTGCTTGGAAAAGACATTCCCTTTCCTGGCCCGATCCTGCAATTCTTTCCATTCCCGACTGCCATTATTCTCAATGGCTTCAAACCGGACTCCCTTGACGAAGATAGGCAGACGCCCACTCCTGAAATCCTCCCACAATAATTCGGTAGCGTTTCGACCTCGCGCATAGGAGAGAGTCTCTTCGGTAGGTCTTCCCCAGGTGTAATACGGCATTATCTCGCCAAAACCCACAATGGCACAGGCCAACGTCACCTTGTGTACCTGAAAGTAGGTCCACTCATAGTTTTCGGCCACCATGCGGCGTGCTGGTATGGTTCGCATGGGGACGTTCAGCCAGGTGGTCTCGATCCTGGCGACATTCAGATTGAGATTTCCAATGGCTGGCGCCGTGACGTCCGAAGGGGCAGAGCCGGGAGTGCTGTCAGCAATAGAGGGCGAGACACTTGTGCGTGCAAAGGGTGATGATCCAGCCAGTCCAGGCGCAATGGCAGCCACCGAACCGCTTGCAAAGGCCCTGCGTAAAAACCTGAGTCTAGAAAGGGTGGTCGTCATAAAGTTCCTCCAGAAACCGTCGAAGTGGCTCAAATGCGACAGTTTACAGCATTGTTTCTTTGATGCTCAAATCTCTTTTTCCAAACTGGGAAAGACCCCATTATCCCGATTTGTGCAGGTTAAGCGAGAGATGCCAACCTCACAACCCTCGACGTTACAATAACCTCCCCGAGGGGAATCTTCTTCTTGAATGGTCTTTGATATAAGCAGCGAGTGGAAGCGGATGACGCAGCGGTCGATTGACTTGGGGGACGCCTGCTAATTCAAGATAAGGTTCTTTTTACATTAATTTTACAGAAGAAGGGCCATCCCTTCCAGTAAGATGGGCGTCGGAACAGTTTGATCATTGGTTAAAGGAGAAATGTGATGAAAAAATCGATTTTAGTCTTGGCTTTCTTATTGGGTGTTGGAACCTTGTTAGCAGTGCAAGGTCCGCCCCCCGCAGGGCCCGGCTCAAGGGCACCACGTCTGGATGCATTAAAATCATATCTGCAGCTTTCCGACAAACAGGTACAAGACCTGACATCGCTTCTATCCTCTTTCCGTAGCACTGTAAAACCGATTCATGAGCAGATCATGACCAAACGACAGAGCCTGAAGCAAGAAATGGCCAAAGCGTCGCCGGATTCCAACGTTGTCGCACAGCTACTAGTGGATATCAAGAATCTTGAGAACCAGATCAAGACTCAACGCGATGGGCTGCGGCCACAATTGCTGGCGTTGCTCTCCGACTCACAGAAGAACTCTTTGAGCACCTTGCAACAGGCTCTGTCGCTGCAGCAAGCTGCACATGAAGCCGCGGCACTCGATATGATCGAAGGACGCCAGGACAATACTCCCGGTCCAGAAGGCTCTGCCAGAGGGTGGAGAGGCATGCACGCCATGCGGCCTGGTCAGCCATGACAACTAAGAGTCAAAGGGTCTTGATGGCGAGGGCTTTCGGAGAATACTGCCGATGTACCTCAAGGCTAGGGGTTCTTCTTGTTGTGCTTTCTCTTGTTCCGATTGGCTGGCAACTGCGTGGCGAGGATGGATCGACTTTGTCGATCGACGTCAAAGTGGTCAATGTGCTTGCCACGGTGCGGAATAAGCAAGGACAAATCGTCAGGGACCTGAGCAAAGACGATTTCAGGCTGGAGGAAGACGGCCGTCCGCAAACGATTCACTATTTCGCACGGGAAAGCGACCTTTCCCTAACCCTGGGTTTGCTTGTGGATACAAGCCTTAGCCAGAGACGCGTTCTAGGACAAGAACGCAGTGCCAGTTATTCCTTTCTGGAGCAAGTGCTTCGTCAAAAGAAGGACAGTGCATTTGTGATTCACTTTGACCGGGAAGTAGAACTCCTGCAGGATCTCACTCAGTCGCGTAAGCAGTTGGAGTCGGCACTCGGATCCCTGGAATCACAGCAACCCCCCCAGAGCGGGGGGCGTAACTCACCTAGCCCCTGGCCCGGTTCACGCCATAGAGGCGGCGGGACGTTGCTCTATGACGCCGTCTTCCTGGCGTCAGACGAAGTGTTGAAGAAACAAGATGGACGCAAAGCTGTCATTATCCTCACCGATGGAGTGGACACAGGTAGCCAACTAACTCTGTCGGCGGCTATCGAGTCTGCGCAACGGACTAACACACTGGTCTACTCCATCCTGTTTGCTGACCCAGAGGCTTATGGGCCCCAGGGTGGTTTCGGTGGTCCCCATATGGGAGGTCCTGGCGGCATGGGTCGACACGGCGGTGGGAGTTCCAGGTTCCCTCAACAAACGCATCCGGACGGCAAGAAGGTTCTCGAGCGGCTTTCCAAGGAGACCGGTGGTGGTTTCTTTGAAGTTACCAAGAAGCAGCCGATCGATCAGATCTATGAACGGATCCAGGAAGAATTGCGCAACCAATACAGCTTGGGTTACACTCCAGACAGAGCGGATGCCCCAGCGGGCTATCACAAGATCCATCTTGCAACCAAAGAAAAGGGTCTGATCGTGCAGGCTCGAGACGGATATTATGCGGATCGGTCTGTGCGTCGCCAGAATTAGACCTGTTCGGAAATAGTGGGCTTGCTGTCTGTACGGAAGTTCTCGCTTGAATTGGGGTCCTCAGTTTATCACTCGAGTAGGAGGAAAACTGCAACATAGCATGCTAGCAGGCGCTTGGAGGGTGGGACCTATCCTGGCAGTGGCGGCCTTTGGATTGTTACTCCTTCCAGCTAGCTTCTCCCAGTCACTCGGTCCTGATGTAGCCGCCCAGGCTCCTGGGAGCCCTGAAAAGGAATCACTCAGCGTAAACCCATTGACAGGAATGGTTTCTGCCTCCGGATCAGATTACAAACCGCTGACAGCTCACCAGCGCTGGAAGCTATATCTTAAACAGAATTTTTGGTCAGTGGGGGCGTATTTCGGTCCAGTGGCCTCCGCTCTGGTATTTGACCAAGCCAGTGGGGATCCCGAAGAATGGGGGGGAGGATTAGCCGGATACGGTCGCCGTCTCGGGTCGCGGCTCGGAACCTCCACTATTCAGGCTTGCTTTCAGTCCGCCGCTGCTGCCTTTCTGGGCGAGGACACCCGTTACATAGTCAGCGACCGACACACCTTCAAGGAGCGCGCCGGGCACGCCATGCTCTTTGCCTTTGTGACATACAACAATCAGGGACATAAAACTGTGAATGCTGCAAATCTCGGGGGATATTTCGCCGCCAGTGCTGCTTCCACTCTCTGGCTCCCCGGCCAGAGGAATGTAGCCGTCTATACCCTAACTGATGGAAGTCAGCAGGCAGGCCTGGGAGCTCTTGCCAACTTGCTTCAGGAGTTTTGGCCGGAGATCCGTCGCACAGTTTTGCGGCGGCCATGAACTCTTCTTGGATTTCGACGGAGGCGTGACCTTCCTCCGTAATATCGGATGTCGCCCCTCTAGATCCGGCTAATGTTCGAGCAAAATCAATCGTTATAAATTGTCGTTTCTCAATCCTTAAGGGCGTGTCTGGGCTTTTCGATATACCTGATGCATCCTCCCGCACGTCCCCTCATACATTGTGTTTTGGCCTCGCGTAAATGACTTATCTGCCCGAAAATACCTTCTCTTTGGATACGCGCTCGCTACGTGCAATAATAGATAGTCCCCAGAAGAGAGAACGTGAAAGCTGAGTGAGATGGTCGTCACCCGGCTGGATGCTTAAGGATTGCAAGGCCTCTACCGAAGTGAACCATCCGGGTTGTCTTGGTTCTGGAAGAAGATTCTTCGGGAATAATCGAGCGATGATCCGGGTTTTATAAATCAGAAGTGAAGGAGGAGTATATGTTAATTAAGAGACCTGCCGACATACGGTCATCGGAAGTCACACCCAGGGGCCTTTACATGAACCGCCGCAAGTTTATAGCCAATGCATCAGTTGCGGGAGTGGGGTTGTTGACGACCCAGAGACTTGTCGAACTGGTGTCTCCACGGCAAAAGGTACTCGCTGGGAACAAACTAAGCGGGGTAACTCGAGGCCCGTTTGGCACAGACGAGAAACAGACCCCTTACAACGACGTGACCCATTACAACAATTTCTACGAGTTTGGCGTCCCTAAGGAGGAGCCTGCGCGAAATGCTAAGAACTTCAGGACCACCCCCTGGCAGGTCTCGGTCGAAGGCGCGGTCAATAAGCCCAAGACCTTTGACTTGGACGAACTCATGAAGCTGGCTCCACTGGAGGAAAGGATTTACCGACATCGTTGTGTCGAAGGCTGGTCTATCGTGGTCCCGTGGATCGGGTTTCCGTTGAATGTCCTGATCAAGGTAGTGGAACCCACGTCGAAGGCCAGTTTCGTGGCTTTTCAGAGCCTGTTTGACCCAAAGCAAATGCCGCAGGCACGTTATGCGGGTATTCCGTTTCCATATGTCGAAGGACTGCGCATGGATGAAGCCCTGCATCCCCTCGCAATTCTTTGTGTGGGGATGTACGGTGAGACGCTCCCGAACCAGGATGGAGCCCCCATTCGCCTGGTTGTTCCCTGGAAATACGGGTTCAAGAGCATCAAATCCATCGTGAAGATCCGTTTCGTGGAAAAACAGCCCCCTACAACCTGGAACATTTCGAATGCACGCGAATATGGCTTTTATTCAAATGTCAATCCCAATGTGGACCATCCGCGCTGGAGCCAGGCCAAAGAAAGGCGCCTGGGCGAGTTCTTCCGACGGCCGACCTTGATGTTTAACGGTTATGGAGATCAGGTGGTGTCGCTTTACGCTGGGATGGATTTGCGCAAATATTACTGAGGGGAGCTTCCGCTTGAAATCGATCATCAGAACAAAATGGGTCAAGATCCCGGTTTTCATAGCTTGCCTGGGGCCATTGGCGTACCTGGTATGGAAAGCATTGCGTCAAGAATTGGGGGCCAATCCGATTGAGTTTGTCACACATCAAACTGGTGACTGGACGCTGATCTTCCTGGTGCTTACCTTGGCTGTAACTCCCGCGCGCAAGATTTTGCGACGCCCCGAACTGATTCGGTTCCGTAGAATGTTGGGGCTCTTTGCTTTTTTCTACGGCTGCTTGCATTTCTCGACCTGGATCGGATTAGACAAATTCTTCGATTTTGCGGAGATGCTGAAGGATGTACGCAAGCGCACGTTTATTACTGCCGGTTTTACCGGGTTTGCTCTGATGATTCCGCTGGCTCTGACTTCAACCGCCGGTTGGATTCGCCGATTGGGAGGAAAGCGCTGGCAATTGTTGCATCGCTTGATTTATGTCAGTGCACTGGCTGGCGTTGTCCACTATTATTGGCTCGTCAAGTCAGATGTGCATAAGCCAGTTCTGTACGGTACGCTTATTGTGTTACTGTTGATTTATAGGGGCGGTTCGTGGCTGTACGCCAAGCGGAGCCGTTCGACCATCCATCCGGCCCCACAAGAGGGTCTCATCACGGCCGAAGGGCCAGCTACCATGCCAGCTGGGATCAACAAATATCGCCCCAAGATTTCCTGATTTGTTGCGCAGTCCTGAACGAAGATTCATTCAATTGTTGTCAGGGCAGATCAGATTTCCATGGCCATGACTTCCAATTGTTGATCGGAGAGAATCGTTGCGGTGAAGTGCCGCTGCGATTTTTAGACTAGTTTTCATATGCGATGGATGGCCTCGTTATGAAGCAAGACCCCAAAACCCCAATTGTAGGAGCTCATAACCACGATTCCTCTTCGACCGGTAGCGTGGCAATCGACCCTGTTTGCGGGATGAAGGTTAATCCTGCCTCTGCCACAAATACCATCGAACGCAACGGGAAGAGATACTACTTTTGCTGCAAGCGTTGCTTGGAGAAGTTCTGCTTGGAACCTGCCAAATACGAGATCACGGAGCATTCCCAAACCGAGGAAGGCTGCGAACAATCCATATCCACTTTTCCGATGCATCATGAGGTGCGCCTGGTGAAACCAGGCGGCCATCCTTCTAGCGGCACGGCAATAGCACCTGCATCCCTTGGGGGCTCCACGGCAGTCTTGAACGAGTTCGTTTGTCCTATGCACCCTGAGATTGTACAGACTGAACCTGGAAGCTGCCCCCTTTGTGGAATGGCCCTGGAACTTAGGACTGCTTCAGCCGAAGAAGAACTGAATCCTGAACTCGTTGACATGACGAGACGATTTTGGGTCGCCGTAGCCTTAAGCATTCCGGTCTTGGGTGTGGCGATGGGTGAACATCTTTGGGGGCTCCCTCTGCATCGGCTTGCCTCGCCCCGTGCCTGGGCTTGGATCCAGATGATTCTAACCTCGCCGGTAGTGCTCTGGGCAGGCAGGCCCTTCTTTGTTCGCGGCTGGCAGTCCCTTCAGAACCGTACTTCTAACATGTTCACCCTGATTGGGATGGGGGTAGGTGTGGCCTATGTCTACAGTGTCGTCGCGACCCTTGACCCTGAGATTTTCCCGGCTTCTTTCAGGGACGCTACTGGACAAGTGGCAGTTTATTTTGAGGCGGGAGCCGTGATCGTCACGCTAGTTCTATTAGGCCAGATGCTGGAGCTCAAGGCTCGGAGTCGAACCGGAGCTGCAATCAGGTCCCTTCTCGGCCTGGCACCCAAAACGGCTCGCCTGATCCGGGGGGATGGCGCGGAGGAGGATTTGCCCCTGGATCAGGTTAAGGTGGGTGACCGGCTCCGCGTTCGGCCTGGCGAGAAAATTCCGGCGGATGGTGTGGTTCTGGAAGGTCGGAGCAGTGTGGACGAGTCGATGATTACTGGCGAACCAATACCCGTAGAAAAACAGACCGGAAACCGTTTGACCGGAGCCACCGTGAACGGCATGGGGTCACTGGTGATGCGGGCAGAGAGGGTTGGGTCCCAGACGCTCCTTGCACAAATTGTGCGGATGGTCTCGGAAGCCCAGCGGAGCCGCGCGCCAATCCAGAGAGTGGCCGATGTGGTGGCCGGTTATTTCGTGCCAATCGTGGTGGGCGTGGCGGCATTCACTTTTGTTGTTTGGGGACTCTGGGGACCGGAGCCCCGCATGGCGCATGCTTTGGTTAATGCAGTAGCAGTTTTGATTATCGCTTGCCCTTGTGCGCTGGGGTTGGCTACGCCGATGTCAATCATGGTAGCAATGGGGAGAGGTGCCACCCAAGGTGTCTTGTTCAAGAATGCAGAAGCAATTGAACTCATGCGGAAAGTCGATACCCTGGTGGTCGACAAGACCGGAACCCTTACCGAGGGCAGGCCAACACTCCTGACCATAAAGCCGGCCTCGGGATTCAACGAATCGCGGTTGCTCCGTTTAGCCGCCAGCGTGGAGAAAGGCAGCGAACACCCTTTGGCCTCTGCCATCGTATCTGCAGCGGAGAGGCGTGGGCAGAAGCTTTCGTCCGTCGAAGCGTTTGAGTCGATGGCTGGAAAAGGTGTCAAAGCACGTGTGGACCAGGCAAATGTGACTTTAGGCAACCTCAAGTTAATGGAGGAGTTGAATATTGAAGTTGGAGAACTTGCCAAAGAGTCGGAAAGGATGCGCGCGGAAGGGCAGACGGTGATGTTTGTTGCCGCCGACGGCCAATTAGCAGGATTGATCGGGGTGGCTGATCCCATCAAAGCGACGACGCCGGAGGCGATCGGTCAATTGCATCAGGAGGGGCTCCGGATCGTCATGCTCACGGGGGACAGCCGGGGTACGGCCGATGTGGTGGCCAAGAAGCTCGGCATCGATGAGGTGATCGCCGAAGTTTTGCCCGGCGATAAGACCGCCCACGTCAAGCGGCTCCAGGAGGCTGGACGGTTTGTGGCGATGGCTGGCGATGGCATCAATGACGCCCCTGCATTGGCTCAAGCCCAGGTCGGAATTGCCATGGGTACCGGCACCGATTTGGCGATGGAAAGCGCGGCTGTGACGCTCGTGAAGGGTGATCTTCGAGGCATTGTGCGGGCACGTCGACTTAGCCAGGCCACTATGCGCAACATCAAGCAAA
>DATKMG010000838.1:0-4469 GCA_035541995.1 Terriglobia bacterium | reverse complement strand
AAGGTCGAGTGAACAGACAAACCCCATTCGTAAGAAAGGACAGAGAGCCATGCGAAAGCAAGACCGATACCTCTTAGATCGCCGCAGTTTGTTAAAGACACCCGCTGCCGCCCTGGGGGGCGCCATCTTGGGCGGCGACCCGCTGGAGGCATTTCCAAAGAATGTCAATACGAATTCAAGCCCTTCCGAACTAAAGATCACCGACCTGCGTGTTGCCACGCTGGTCAAGGCGCCTATGACCTGCCCGATTGTCCGCATCGATACAAACCAGGGAGTTTATGGGCTGGGTGAAGTGCGCGACGGCGCAAGTCCCACTTACGCACTGATGCTCAAGAGCCGTATCGTGGGCGAAAACCCTCTCCAGAGCGACAGAATCTTTCGCAAAATCAAACAATTTGGAGGTCACGCGCGCCAGGCGGGTGGAGTTTGCGGCATCGAGATGGCGTTGTGGGACATCGCCGGAAAGGTGCACAACGTGCCCGTGTACGTGATGCTGGGTGGCAAGGTCCGGGATAAGATTCGGGTTTACGCTGACACCACAGAATCCAACGACCCCAAGATCTACGCTCAAAGAATGAAAGAACGCAAAGAGGTGAAGGGGATCACCTGGCTCAAGATGGACCTGGGTGTCGAATTGGTGTCTGACAAGCCTGGTACGGTCACCGGCCGTTCGGACCTGAGCCAATGGGACATGCAAATGATCCCGCATCCGCTGCTGGCAATGGAGGTCACCGACAAGGGGATCGCGCTGATGGAGGAGTACGTGGCTGCGGTGAGGGAGGCAGTGGGCATGGAAATTCCCCTTTCCGCGGACCACTTCGGCCACCTGGGGGTGAATTCGATCGTTCGATTGGGCAAGGCTTTGGAAAAATATAATTTGTCTTGGATGGAGGATGTGATCCCCTGGACCTATACAGACCTGCTCAAGCAAATTGCGCATGAAAGTCCCACCCCCATATTGACCGGCGAAGACATTTACTTGAAAGAGGGTTTCCAGATGTTGTGCGAGAACCGGGCCGTCGACAAGATTCATCCAGACCTTGCCACCTCGGGGGGGATTCTCGAGACTCACAAAATTGGCGATCTCTCCTGGGAGTATGGCGTTCCCATGGCCATGCACTTTGCCGGAACGCCTGTCAGCTGTATGGCAAATGTGCACTGTGCTGCCGCCACCCTGAACTTTCTGGCGCTCGAGAACCACTCTCTTGACGTACCCTGGTGGGACAGCCTGGTGGAGGGAATTGAGAAACCAATCGTCAACCATGGGTGGATCACCGTGCCAGACAAGCCAGGACTCGGTGTGACTCTCAATGAAGACTCTATGCGTCAACATCTCATGCCGGGAACCGGTTACTTTGAACCCACCACCCAATGGGACAACGAGCGTTCCTGGGACCGGCTGTGGAGCTAGGCGGTTTTGCCCACCACGAAGGCGCAAAGACCGAAAAGGGGCCAGTGGTCACAACCTAAATAGAACCGCAGAGACGCGGGGACGCAAAAACGAATCTGGACACAGATGAACGCAGATTAACGCTGAAGGTGATTCGATGAATCAAAATCTCAGAGGCAAGATTCCCGGATCCGATGCGTGGGCATCTCCGCTTACGTTCATCTGTGCACAGCTGTGTTCTTCTGCGTCCGGAATCTTCTCCGCGCCTCAGCGTCTCTGCGGTTGTTCTTTTTTGGCTTCAGCCTCTTCGTTTAACAAAGCTGATGGCTTTCAGGATGATGGCGTTGTTGGGGATGATATCCCCGAAGGCGTTTTCAAACCCGGCGACGGCGCCACGGAAGCGAGTTGAGCCCCTCAACCTTACTTCGCGAATGACCTTTCCTAGCCGAGGATTTACCCACTCTATTGCGAAAAAGGTAATGGGATTCCGGCCTCCCTGGCTACAGTTTACTGGATCGGCCCCAAAACAATAAGCAACGGAGGATTGGTTCGAACCCCAGTTCCACTCCAGGATATTGATGCCGTATCGGACTGGAATGACCTCCGGCAGTCCGTCTTCGTAAACTACTTCGTACCAGCCCAGCAGATCTGCCGAGTCCTCGAAATCCCAAATCAATCGGTAGGCCTCTTTATTCGTAGCGGGCTTGGCGCATGCATGAAGAAAGACCAAGCTGGTGGCATCCTTGCCGATCTTGATCCCTGTGACCTCTCTCGGCAATGGATTCGGCGTTTCTCCCTCGGCTCCCACCATAATTACTGCCTTACCCTCTGCGGAACTCGTCAAATCGAACACCTTGTTGCCCATTACGATTCTCCCAGGCTTCATGCCTCCTAGATCCATGGAAAGCGAAGACTCCTGGAGTGGCATGTTGAACGAAGAAGAGATATCAATCGGGAGGACTGGATCGCCTGTCTCACTGGGAGGCACTTGACCTGTAAGCCCCATTCGAATCCCCGGCATTAAGGTTTGAGTTAGTATAGACAACTCCTTGGGTTCCAGAGATCGCCTGGACCATAACAGGCTACTGCACCCAAGTATGTCCCGGATGAGATCCTTGCCCATATTGAATTCCGTTGTCGCTGCCCACGATGAGGGTGCTCCTCCAATCACGGTCGATCGTTTGCTTCGTGCTTGGTAGTTTTGAACGAACGGCGTCATGTTGCCGTAAACCTGGTGAAAGCCCATTTCCTCTAACTGCGCTTCGGTCGACTCGCCTCCTTCCTCCTCACTCCAGAACCAATTGAAAATCAGGATATCCTTGGGCACCAACGCTTTGACCTGCTGGGGAGTCATAGCTCCTGGAGCTTGATAGACAAAACCATCCGGAGCGGTGCGCTTTTGCAGCCCCTTCCCGCGAACCCGCTCCAACAGGTAATCACCCCAGATGGCCATCCGAATGCCCTTCGTTGCCAGGTAGCCGTGCACTTTCTTAAGATCCTCACCATACACCTCACCGGGGTCTTTGTCCTTGCAGCATGGTCCCAAGCCAAAGGGGGCAAACCATTCATCGTGACCCGCATGAATCATTTTGGGCTTCATCACCTCGATGTATTCGTCCATCACATCGAACAGCAATTCGTAGCTCTTGGGGTTGCAGGCACAATAGGTGTCGGGCCACTTTACGTCCGGAACCTGGGCCAAATCCCGATGTTTTGACAAGAGGTAAAAACTATGGGTCAGCGAAGGGATTTCAGGAACCACTTCGATGTGGTTCTGATTGGTCCAACGCACGAGGTCGACGACTTCATCTTTTTCAAGGAATCCCCCATCTGCCGTATCTTGATGGGAAGAGTTCACCTCCACCTCGTGTGGAACTCCGGGCGGGTAATTCCTTCGACTGAAGTTGGTATCCCGCGAGAATTCAACCCATCCGGCATTCAACTCCGGGTGCCGATCGAGTCGCATGCAGGCGTTCATTTCCATCATCAGTGTGTTGTACTTGTAGACTGCCATGAAATCTCGAACGAAGCGTTTGAAAAAAGGAATATTGACCCGACCCGGCAGATAGAGTTTGACGCCTCGAAACGTTTTATCCGGCCAGTCCCGAACCTCCAAACACTGAATCGCGATCTTCTGATCCGTCTTCTTGATCAGTTGTCGAAGCGATTGGGCCCCATAGAAGGCTCCCTTTGCGTCACAGCCTGCAACCAGGATTGCGTGCGGGTCAACTTGCAGAAGATACCCCTCGGGTCCCGGTGCCGTTTCGGTAATAGTCGTATCAAGCCGGGCACAGTACTCCCGGACCAGCGGGTTAGCAATGGAGCCCATTAAAATGAACTTCCCCTTCTCAGGCAACCGGCTTACACGTTGAACTCGGACCTGAACATCGTGCCAATCGCTCAAATCGTTAGTAAGGCAGCGGGACAAATGGTGATCGTCTGCCGATGCATTGGCAGGCAGAAAGATGCTAGTTTCGCCATCAACGGTGAAGGAATTCTCGCCTACCTTCAATTCCCGAGGCTTTGGAAACAGAGAGGGCGCACCGGAAGGCGTGCCAGTCGACCCCGCGGATTCTTCGAACGTGGCTGCTAGCACCCGGTTGAGCGATGTATTGAAACCACAAATAGCAGGAACGCCAACAATGGGACCTAAAGCAACAGCTGCTGTCTTCAAAAGCCCTCTTCGACCAATCGGCATATTGAGGCAAGAGCATTCACCAGCCCTCTCAATAGAGTTCCTGGAGTTGCCTTTCCTCTTTGACATCGAAAACCTCCTCTTGACAATCTGACTACTGCGGTGGGCAGTAGAAGATGATCGCGTGATTCCGGATGCCGGTTTCTTTTCCCGTATCAACTTGATAAGTATGTACGAGCCACGGGGAGTCAATTCTTTCGACGTGCTCCCGGATGCGGCCCTCTGCAATCCACTGGTGCGTAATTTGGAATGAAGAAGATCTGTCAGCGGCCCGCGAGATAACTGCCAAGCGGGGAGTGTCTAGTCCCATCCCGGAAAGGAAATAGCGGACATAGACACGCCGAATCCCGGTTGGAAGGTCCCTGACCTTTCGATCAACCTCCG
>DATKMG010000837.1:0-14267 GCA_035541995.1 Terriglobia bacterium | reverse complement strand
TGGAGTAAATTCAAATGATCTTAGCCAAATTCCCTTGCTCCGGGCCGGGGCATTTTAGAGCCTTCACCTGATTAAGAATACACAAAGGATCTAACCATCGACTCAAAAATTCGAATTCCATCATCACTACCAAGGAGAATTTCGCTGGCCCGTTCCGGATGCGGCATCATTCCCAAGACATTTCGTTGGGCGTTACATATGCCGGCAATGTTGTTCCGGGAACCATTTGGATTGGAGGATTCCGTGATTTCACCAGCGCTTGTGCAGTAGCGAAAGACGACCTGGCCGTTGTCCTCAAGCTGACGAAGCACTGGTTCGTCCGCGAAATAATTGCCTTCCATGTGGCCGATAGGAATATAGAGCACCTCTCCCTTACTCTGGTTCGAAGTGAAGGGGGTCTGATTGTTTTCGACCCGAATATGAACAAACTGGCAGATATACTTGAGCCCTTTGTTCTTCAGCATGGCCCCTGGCAGCAGACCAGCTTCCAGAAGAATTTGAAAACCGTTACAGATTCCAATCACCAATCCGCCGCGGTCTGCAAACGTCCGCACAGATTCCATGACCGGAGAAAACTTCGCAATCGCCCCTGTCCGCAGATAGTCACCATAGGCAAACCCGCCTGGAACAACAATAGCATCACAATCTCCCAGGTCTCTCGATTGGTGCCAAATGAATTGGACCGGTTCCTTAAGAATCTTGCCAACCATGTGGTAGACGTCGTGTTCACAATTACTTCCTGGAAAGATGATGACTCCAAATTTCATAGAACCGCCTTTTTCGGTGAACCCGGATTAGTCATTGATGGCCAGCGACTCCAGACTCCGCTCAGACACCAATTGTAAGCAATAGGCAATCTGTGATCCCCACAAGGACGTGAGTAACGATTGGTTCGGCACCAACAATCAGAGACCACCGAGAGCTAACTATGCAATGTCTATTCAATCTCATATGTGAATTCTTCAATTACCGGGTTTGTCAAAACGCCGCGAGCCATTTTCTCTACCTCCTGCCTCGCAGTTTCTTTGCCCAATCCATCCGCCAGCTTGATCACGAAGAACTTCCCCTGCCTGACGTCCTGAACCGTGCTGTAGCCCAAATTTCGTAGGCTGTTGTGAATGGTCTTCCCCTGGGGGTCCAGGACACTGGACTTCAAACTCACAAACACTTTGGCATGCATGTGAAAAATTCAATCCTTTCTATGAATATGCATAATTCAGTGGCCATAGACTCTCCTAAAGATAGTCTCCACATGCCTTAGCTGATACTTTAGGTCGAAAATCCGATCAATTTCTGCCGGTTGCAGGCACCGGCTAATATCCGGGTCTTTTAACACCAAAGCCTTGAATTCTCCCTCATTCGCCCAGACCCGCATCGCATTCCGCTGCACCCACGTGTAAGCTTCCTCTCTTGAAACTTCTTTTTGAGTTAGCTCCAACAGTAATTGTCCGGAGAAGACGAGTCCTTTCATGAGATTCAAGTTTTCGAGCATTCGCTCGGGATAGACCACCATTTTGCCGACCAGGCTGCTCGTCTTATTTAGCAGGTAATCAACCAAGATCGTTGAGTCGGGCAAGATGACGCGTTCTACGGAGGAATGAGAGATGTCCCGCTCATGCCAGAGGGCCACGTTCTCCAGTGCAGCCTGAAGATTGGACCGGACCAACCGGGCAAGCCCGCATATTTGTTCGCAGGTGACGGGATTCCTTTTGTGCGGCATAGCGGAAGATCCTTTTTGACCGGGAGAAAAGTACTCCTCCACTTCGCGGACCTCCGTCTTCTGCAAGCCACGAATTTCTGTGGCAATTTTGTCAAGACCGCAGGCAATCAGAGCCAAGGCTGCCATGAAGTGGGCGTGGCGATCCCGTTGCACAATTTGCGTCGAGATGGGATCAGCCTGCAGTCCAAGCCGGGCACATACGGTCTCTTCAATTTTCGGATCCAAGTGTGCAAAAGTTCCAACCGCACCGGATAGTTTACCAACCAGAACGTTTTCAATCGCATCGTTTAGACGTTTTTGGTTACGGCGAGCTTCTTCATACCATACCGTCAATTTAAGTCCGAGGGTAATGGGTTCTGCATGAATGCCGTGAGTCCGCCCGATCATCGGGATGTCCTTGTAACGGAAAGCTTGCTCCTTTAGGACCTCCATGAGTTCTGTCAGATCCTTTTTGAGAATCTCGGAGGCTTCTTTCAACTGGAGCGCCAGGGCAGTATCCACGACATCGGAAGATGTCAAGCCATAGTGGAAGTAGCGAGACTCGGGGCCAACGAACTCGGCCACGGAAGTAGTGAAAGCGATGACGTCATGTTTCACTTCCTTTTCAATCTCCAGGATGCGTTGGACGTCGAAATTGGCCTTTTGTTTAATGACCTCGACCGCCTTGGTGGGGACCAATCCCCAGCTGGCCAGGGTTTCGCTGGCGGCGAGTTCCACTTCAAGCCACTTACGGAACTTGTTTTCCTCTGACCAAATTTGGCCCATCGCGTGGCGAGTGTAGCGCTTAATCAAATGTGGGGTCCTCTTCCAGTGCAGAGATAGTTCCCATTCTCAAAGCACGATCATCGGAATAGCTGTAGTCTTGCTGGCCAACACCAGGTTCTGCAGACTGAAGCCCTTTCGTTCCAATGCAATCGCACTGACCATCCGGGCTAGGTCCGGATGATTGTTACTCTCACTCAGATGAGCCAGTATAATGCAGCGGGCATGTCCATCAAAGCTCTCTTCAATGAACTTTCCCACTTCGTCGTTGGAAAGGTGCCCGTGCTTGCTCATAATCCGTTGTTTCAGGTGCCAGGGATACGGACCCGATCGCAACATTTCAAGATCATGGTTTGATTCAAGAACAATCGCATCACAGCCCTTCAAACGCTGAATTACCAGTCCAGTCATATAGCCAAGGTCCGTCACGTGCCCGACTTTTAGTCCATCGGCTTCGAACACAAAAGCCAGAGGATCCACGGCATCATGCGGGACGCTAAAAGGGGAAATTTCCAGGTCGCCAATTGTAAAACGTTCTCCGGCCCGTATGCTTTGGACCCTGCTGTGCGACACACTGGAGCGAATTGCATCTAGGGTCTTCTCCGCAATGTAAATGGGAACATCGATGGCCGATAACAGGCTTGGCAATCCCTGAACGTGATCGGAATGTTCGTGAGAGATCACGATGGCTTCAATCGACTCGAGAGATTCGCCAATTGACTGGAGACGTCGAGAGGTTTGAATCTTGCTGAAACCAGCATCTAATAGGATTCGCGTCGTCGAGGTGGAAAGAAAAGTACAATTCCCGGAACTACTGCTCCCTAAGACCGAAATCCTCAATGACACCATTTCCCCGCTTCTGGCTCTTATATGGCCTTCTCTTACTTTTTAGCCGGGTTGATAGTTCCCCCCGAAGCCTTCACGCAGATCTGCACCCTTCTGTCCGCTAAAGTTTCGTTGCTTCCTGCTAATTGCAGTCTAGCCTTTCACGAGTAATTCTGAAGCCGTCGAGGTTCCCCAACACAGTCAGGGCAATGTGCCGTGTGTCAAAGAAATTCTGGCCCAAGCGTCGTAGGTCTTCCGAGGTAACAGTCTCGATTTGACTTGCCATTTCATCCAGCGTGAAATACCTCCCAAAGTACATCTCCTGCCGAGCCAAGTTGGACATTCGGCTGGAGGTCGATTCAAGTCCCAGCATCAGGCTGCCTTTCAGGTAATCCTTGGCCCTGCGCAGTTCCTCGACTTCGACAGGCTGGTGTTTGAGATTCCGGAATTCACTGACGATCAAGTCGACAACCCGCTCGGTGGTCTCCAAGGAAGTTCCCGCATAGACTGAAAGACACCCAGTATCCTTATACGAGTTTAATCCAGAATAGATAGCATAAGCCAGGCCTTGCTTCTCGCGGATGTTCTGAAATAATCTGGAACTCATCCCTCCGCCCAGGATAGTGTTGAGTACATAGCAAGCATAGCGGTCGTCATGAGAAAGAGGGCAGGCGGGGACCCCCATACAAATGTGGACTTGTTCCAATTCCTTCTTGCTTCGGATGGTGATACGGCTATGGGTGTGAGCCGGGGCTTCCAGGTAACCGTTTCGATGTGCAAGGATTGTCCCAAATCGGCTGCGAACCAAATCCACGACTCGCTCATGGTCCAGGTTTCCGGCGACCGAAACAACGATCACCTCAGGAATGTAGAACTCGTGAAAGAATTGAAGGACCTTTTCCCGGTCAAGCCGCGTAATCGTTTGCTTGGTACCCAAGATGGGACGTCCCAAGGGATGGTCTTTCCAGAAATTCTGAGTGAAGATTTCATTCACCAGGTCGTCCGGCGTATCTTCCACCATTTTTATCTCTTCGAGCACAACCCCCCGTTCCTTTTCAATGTCTCCCGCGTCGAACTTGGGATTCAGGACCAAGTCCGATAGGATGTCAAATGCAAGGGGGAGATGCTCATCGAGGACCTTGGAGCTATAGCAAATGGTTTCCTTGGCAGTGAACGCATCCAAATGGCCGCCTATTGAATCCACCTGCCGAGCGATTTCTTCGCCGCTCCGATTGGTCGTGCCCTTGAACAACAGATGCTCGATGAAATGGGCGACTCCGTTGACCTCTGCTGCCTCATTGCGGGAACCCATTCTGAGCCATATCCCAAGCGAAATAGATCGCACATGCGGCATGCGCTCGGTCAGAACGGTCAATCCATTCTCGAGTACTTCTTTTCTAATATCGTTCATGGAGTTATCCGAAAATCCAATCTCAAATTTCCGGCGGTTTTCGCCCGATTAGCAGCGTCAGAACAAATGAGTCTTTTCAGCTTGTTGTCAGTTTGGAAGTAGTAGACTCTAAACTCTATTAGCTTACCATGGAAAGAATGGATTTTTCAACTTGATTCCCGACCAGAATTCATCATAAGTTATTCATTTGATTGAACAATGTTGAGGGGTATGTAGAAATCCGAACCCCACACCCCGAAAGATACAGGTCATAAGAAGGAGAGTCGAAAAGAATGCAATTATCTAATCAAGGGGTCTGGAACCAATGCGAACGCCGCTCATTCCTCCGTTCCTTGACATTAATGGGGTTGGCTCTGGCTGATAAAGCAGCCTCTGCATCCCCTCAAATTCGAAAGGAAACTTCTACGATGCCGAACGAGCCTTTTCCTGATGCCGATGTGGGGACCATTTATGACGAAATCAAGAGGCTGGCAGACAGTTGCCAGTATCCGTTATCTTTTCTCAAAAAAAATTTCTCAAGTGTCGCATCCTATCGGAAGGCAGTGAGACAGAAGGTTCTCGAGTTGTTTCACTACGATCCCCCTCCCACGATTCCAAATCCTGCAGTCCTGGGTCGATGGGAAACCTCGGATTACGTCCAGGAGAAAGTCGTTTTCTCTACTACTCCATGGTTCCGGGTTCCGGCTTACATCCTAACTCCGAAAGGTAGGCCAGGACGAAGACCTGCCGTGATCGATCTCCATTCCCACGGCGGAATGTTCGTTTTTGGGAAGGAGAAGGTGATGCCTATGCCGGAAGGAGAACATCCTGCCATCACTAAGTACCGACGTGAGAATTACGAGGGTCGCTCAACTTCTGCGGAACTCTGTAGACGGGGATATGTTGTGATTGCTATCGATTGCTTTTATTTTGGCGAGCGGAGGACTTTGTTTGGGACAGACCTGCAAAAGTACGGCTGGGACCGTTTGAAATATTCCCTCGAAGACATCCAGTATCTGAACAAGCAAGCGAGTGAAGGGGAGTCCATCCTCGCCCGGAGTCTTTACTGGGCTGGAACAACCTGGCAAGGAATTGCCCACTGGGATGACATCCGAACACTGGATTATCTGCAGACTCGACCAGATGTCGACCCGGATCGGATTGGATGCGTAGGCATCTCAATGGGTGGGGATCGGACTGTTTATTTGGCCGGTCTGGACGATCGGATTCGTTGCGCTGTGGTTGTGGGCTGGATGTCCACATTGCGACCTATGATCAGGAAGCATGTGTTGACCCATAGTTTCATTCATTTCCTCCCGGGATTAACCCAATTCCTCGATCTTCCGGACTTAGTTGCTTGCATGGTCCCAAAACCTCTAATGGTCCAACAATGCAACAAAGACGAGCTTTACCCTTTGGAGGGAATGCAAGAGGCAGTAGAGAAGATCGCGGCCATTTACAAAAAGGCTGAGGCGTCTCCCAGGTTTGAGGGAAAGTTTTACGATCAGGCCCATATTTTTAGTGCAAAGATGCAGGAGGATGCCTTCAATTGGCTCGATCGCTGGCTGAAGCCATGATTTTCGGCTCGCCCCACAGAATTTCGTGGCGTCAGATCCAAACCGATTGCACAGTTAATAAGTCCTCTGATAAGATCTCTTCCGACTCTTGCAGAAGACCCTGTCTTTTAATGGGTTGTGCCCCTCAAAGCTAATCTGCTCTCAAGAAGCTTCAATTCATGGGCCCTGACCTGAAAGAAATCCTCGGACTTACTTCCCAGGAACTCTGCGGATATTTAGCCGAACGTGGGGAACCACGCTTTCATGGAAGGCAGATCTATCGAGCAGTCTATGTGCACCGGAAGTCTGACTTTAATGAAATCACTGAACTTCCTAGAGTTTTGAGGGCGAAATTGTCCAGATTGGCTCAGGTCAGTTTTCCTACCCTTAGGACCTTGCAGCAATCGATGGACGGGACGGAGAAATACTTGCTTGAGCTCACGGATCACTGCAAAGTTGAGGCAATTTGGATTCCCGAAGAACGACGCACAACTTTCTGCATCTCTACCCAAGTCGGTTGCGCCATGGATTGTCAGTTCTGCCTCACGGCCCTCATGGGCTTCAGCCGAAACCTGACTGCAGGCGAAATAATCGGTCAGATCCTGTACATCCTAAGGGACCACGAGCGGCGTGACAAACCGAATTCATCCCACCCAAAGCCAATCAACATCGTATTGATGGGGATGGGCGAACCTCTGCACAACCTTCCAGAAGTCGTCAGAGCTCTGGTCCTCATGACAGATACCGAAGGTCTCTCTTTACCCCGTCACCGAATTACTTTGTCGACGGTCGGCTTGGTGCCCAAAATTCTGGAACTTGCCAACGCTCCTGTGGTTCCAAACCTGGCAGTTTCCCTCTCTGCAACCACTGATGAAGTAAGAAATCGTCTCGTGCCGATTAATCGGAAATACCCGATTCGGGAACTTCTGGAAGCGTGTGCCCAATTTCCGTTGGGCCCTAAACAGTATCTCACATTCGAATACGTGCTCATCGATAGGGTGAACGATTCTGACCAAGACGCGCGGCGACTCGTGAAGCTCCTTGCCCCTTTGCGGGCAAAAGTCAACCTGTTGCCACTGAATCCTGGAAACGCTCATGACCTCAAGCCTTCCACGCCCGAACGCGTGCTTCGCTTTCAGGAGATTCTAGTTTCCAAAAACATCCCCGCCTTTGTCAGGCGGCCTCGCGGAATTGATATCTCCGCAGCTTGCGGCCAGTTGCATCATCTTCAGAAGGACTTCGAAGCAGCTAGTTAACTTAAGCATAACCGGCCTATTAATGCTCGACGTCGCTTAGAATCAGGAGCTATCCATCAAATGCTGAACGCGTATATATATTTTCATATCTTAATTCAAAACAGGGGCAAGATCGTTGGCGCTGCCAGCACCGCTGACTTGCTTAAGGTGTTCACGAATGAAATCCTTCAAGAAGAAATCGCCAGGCATCATCCTGGCGGCCACGACTTTATTCATCCTTTTCCAGATTCCTTATCTTTCCGAATCCAAAGCGCAGGCTCCGTCCACGAAGGCAACAGAGGAGGCTCAGCCAGCCGGAACTCCCGACAATCAGTCAGATAGACCAGACGGACCGTCGCTCTCCGACCGCCTCAAGAACCCTTGGCCCTGGCTGTCTCTGGGCGCAGATTTCCGACTCCGCTGGGAGTACCAGTTTGATGTTTTCACGTTAAACTCCGGCTTGCCAGAACATGAATACAGCTATCAGCGATATCGGATGCGGGCCTGGGCCAAGATCCACCCTGTCGAGCAGCTTGATTTCAATATCCGACTGACAAGTGAGCCTCGAACCTACCTGAAGCCTGATCGGATGAGTGGTTATGTGTCGGATGAGTTTATCGTCGACAGCCTTAATATGGTCTGGCGAAAAGTCGCCGACCAACCTATGACTTTGACCGTGGGACGCCAGGAGATCATCCTGGGCAACGGGTGGCTTGTCTTGGAGGGCACACCACTCGACGGCTCCAGAACCCTGTTCTTTGACGCCGCACGCATGACCTACACTCTTGCGAGCAGGAAGACCACCGTTGACCTGATCGGTATCAGCCAGAGCTCTTCTTCAGAGAGATGGGTTTCTCCCTTGTACGATCAACATAAGCCCCTTGTTGAACAAAACGAAAACGGAGCAATTCTCTACGTCACCAACAAAGCGTTGCCGCAAACACAGATCGACGGGTACTTCATCTACAAGCATGATACGAGAGTCCTGTTGCGAGGAGACAATGGTGACATTTATGCGTTCGGCGGCCGGATTGAGGGCAACATCAATAATCATTGGAAATACCGCGCTGAGTTCGCACCGGAGGTGGGGAACAAGAACGGCCAGGACCTGAAGGCTTTTGGGTCTAATAGCCGGCTTAGCTACAATCTGAAAAACCGGACTAACCAGAGTCTCCGTATCGGATACGAATACCTCTCAGGCGATGACCCAGCAACAAAGGGGACAGATGAAGGATTTGATCCACTGTGGGGACGTTGGCCGCAATGGTCTGAATTACTTCTGTACAATTTCAACACAGAAACTCGAGTGGGGTATTGGTCCAACCTTCATCGGTTAGATTTCGGATGGAGCTGCAATCCGGCCAACCGGATGGAATTGAATGCGGACTACATGCCGCTGTTCGCTGCCAGTAACCCTTTTCAGAACAGGCCCGGGTTCAGTCAAGACGGTAAGTTCCGTGGGAATTTCGCCTCAGCCTTGGTGAGATACAAATTCAATGAGCACCTGAGCGGACATTTGTTGGGCGAGCTGTTCTTCCCGGGTGATTACTACAGTTCTGTAAAGCAAGATCCTGCGACCTTCCTTCGTGCCGAGTTCATCGTTGCATGGTGAGAGGGTTTGAGTCCAGCTGGTGCGTTCTCACAACTCGGATGGGGCTTGGCTGGCGTTTGACTGTCATGAGAATACGTTATTAATGTGGGAGCAGCGCTCCTGCGCGGCGACCTCTTGGTGTAAACGGGTCGCCGCTCGGGGGACAGCGGTCCCACGATCGGCTCCCACACTCGCCTCCTGAGGCTGCCGGATTCATACGCAGTGACACGACAGAACCGTGCAAGGTTGAATTTCGTCTAATTCCAAGAAAAGAGGTGTTCAATGAAAAATCTCGGACTGATTGTGAGCTTGTCACTAGTTCTTGGGATGCCGGGAAAGGCGGCTGACCCTATTTATCATGATCCAGGAATGAAGACTATTGTCCAGGTGGCTATCGTCTGTCGGGACATTGAGGCCTGTAGCAAGCGTTGGGCGGCCCTCCTGGGAATGGATCTTCCCAAGATCACTACGACCAAACCTGGTCGGGAGGTTAATCTCGTCTATCGTGGCAAACCCTCAAACGGACAGGTTAAGTTAGCTTTCTTTGAGACTGGTCAGACTGTCTTAGAATTGCTCCAGCCTGTCGGAGGCAACACCAGTTGGCAGGAGATTCTGGACGGAAACGGCGAAGGAGTTCATCATATCGCCTTCAAGATTCAGAATGTGGAGAAAACACTCAAAGCCTGTAATGCACTGGGGATGCCCAATATCCATCAAGGACGGTTCGACAGCAATGACGGTACTTACATCTACCTGGATAGCCGCAAGGACCTGGGCGTGACGATTGAGTTGTTACATGAGGATAAAGACGACCGACATTAGACGCATGAATTTGACACCTGTTTTTCCCCTGAGCTAACATAAGTTCATCCTGTGAATCCGTTCGTTTTTCACGAACCTGGGGGCTCGCGGAGTGTACAGTCATGGATAGTCGATTGATCTGCCCGGAAATCGAGCCGGTTGCCGAGAAGGTATTTGCCGGGCAAAGGCTTTCGTTCCAGGATGGAGTGACGCTTTATACAACCTCCGATCTTTACTCGGTAGGCAGATTGGCCAATTGGGTTCGGGAAAAGTGGAACGGTAATGTCGGCTATTACAATATTAACCGTCACATTAATCCCACCAACGTCTGCGTGGTGGACTGTAAATTCTGCGGGTTTGCACGGAAACCCAACAGGGATGGATACACGATGACGCTGGAGGAGGTCTTCAACCAGGCTTCTCAAGGATATACCGAAGGCGTGACCGAGTTCCACATCGTCGGGGGGCTTCATCCTTATTTGAATTTCACTTACTATTTGGACCTCCTGCGTGGGCTCAAGCAACGATTTCCCAATGTACATCTGAAGGCCTTTACCATGGTGGAGATCGATTTCTTCGCGCGGCGCGCCAAGCTCTCGATTGAGGAGACCATTCAGGCATTGAAAGAAGCAGGAATGGATAGCTGTCCGGGTGGGGGTGCCGAGATCTTTGCCGACCGCTCCCGCGATATCATCTGTGACCATAAGGTATCGGCGAACCGATGGCTGGAGATAGCCCGAAAGGTCCACCAGGCCGGACTCAAATCCAATGCCACGATGCTTTACGGGCATGTGGAATCCGCCGAAGAACGGATTGACCATTTGATCCGGCTCAGAGACTTACAGGACGAAACTAACGGTTTCCAATGTTTCATTCCTTTAGCCTTTCATCCTGCCAATACACAGCTCAGCCACCTCCCTGGGCCAACCGCTATGCTGGACCTGCGAACTATTACAGTAGCTCGCCTCATGCTGGATAATTTCCCGCACATCAAGGCTTACTGGATCATGATCAGTCCGAAAACGGCTCAAGTGGGGCTGAGTTTTGGGGCAGACGATTTGGACGGAACCGTGATCGTGGAGAAGATTGTGCATATGGCTGGAGCACAAACTCCAATGGGTTTGACCCGGACTGAAATTGAACATTTAATCCGCGAGGCTGGGCGGGATCCGGTTGAACGCGACACGCTGTATCGGCCCGTGCGACAGGCACAGGTTGCTTGAACCATTTTAATTCCAGAGGTAAGCCTGCACACTAATCGTTGAGTTTCCCCACCCAACCTCCAAAAGCATGGCCATCTCCAGAAAGGATGCTAGCTAGAGGTCATGAATAGCCGCGCGGTGTCATGGTTTGGCATTTCTTTCTTCCTGCTGCTACCGTATCTCGAGATTGTTGGGTCAGACGGATCGGAGGACGTCTTAGCTGAGCGCAGAGTCCACGACTACCTTAGGACCCACGTCAAACCGGGTGAAAACTTCTCGGTTAGCAAGCTCTATAACGAGGTGTTTACGACACCTGCGGACCGTGGGGCATTTGACCGCCTCTACAACGTCGTCTTTAAGCTCCCTTCGTTTATAGTTGAGTACTATTTAACCGCACAGAAGCCTCCATCGTTAAACGAAATCGCTCAGCAATTCCACTTAACTCTGGAGGGAGAAGCTGAGACTCTCTTGCGGATTCTGGAATACGATCAGCGCGTTCCCAGGTTCTTCAGCCGTGATCCCAAGAGCGGCGAGATCATGACAGTTGATGCAGAGAAGATCAAGGTTGACCCTCGTTTCAACAAAGTAGTGGAGCGAAGCCTGGCCGGCTGGGAAGGTAAACCCGCCCCCGGATTTGCGGTTCAATCGATTGACGGAGGTCGCCTGGCTCTGAGCGACTATCGAGGGAAGATCTGCCTGCTTTATTTCTGGTTCACCCATTGTCCTCCCTGCGTCCAGATCACGCCTCACCTGGTTTCCCTCCAGAAGAAGTACCAGGCATCTGGCTTCGTGGTAGTGGGGATGAATGCAGACCAGTTTCTCGAACTGGACTATAGTGACCGAGAGCGGCAGTCATACATACACAAGAATGAAATCAACTTTCCGGTGGCTCACATGAGTGCCGAAGTCCAGGGCGCATACGGTGGCGTGTCTCTATTTCCAACTCTATTCCTCATTGACCGCGCTGGTATCGTTCGCGCTCACTTTGTGAACTATCAGGAGGAGAGAACGATCGAGAAAGCCATCGAGCCGCTGCTGCGGTAGAGCGTTACAGTTCGTTCAGGAAAGGATTGTGTCGTCTCTCATCGCCCACGGTGGTGGCTGGACCGTGACCGGGGTAAACAACTGTGCGGTCATCCAGAACTAGCAGCTTGTCTCGAATCGACCTCAGGATCGCCTCATAAGAGCCTCCCCATAAGTCGGTTCTCCCAATGCTGCGCTGGAACAGGGTGTCACCGGCAAACACTTGGTCCACGATACCCGGAAGGTAGAAGCACAAACTCCCGGGTGAGTGTCCCGGGGTGTAAAGGACCTCACCGGAATGATCACCAAACCGCAAGAGGTCTCTATCGTGGACGAAAGTGTCGATTTGAGCCATCCTCGGAGCTGCAACCCCGAGCCATGCGGCCTGGATGGGCAAATTTTGATAAAGGGGAAGGTCCCGCTCGTGGAGAATGGCTTGGGCGCCAGTCCGAGCCCTAATAGGCTCGAGGTCGCCAACGTGGTCAATATGGGCATGAGTGCTCAAGATGTATCTGATCCTAAGTCGATGTCTCTCGATCAGAGGTAGGATCAGATTGGAGTCATCACCCGGGTCAATGACAATTCCTTCCCGGGTCTTTTCACAACCTAATACGTAGCAGTTGCATTGAAGGAGGCCGACTGCGATCGTCTCAAAAATCATGTTAAGTTGAGCAGGTTGCCAAAAATACCTCCCGTTCCTAGTATAATTATATAGGATCAAGGAGGATTTTGATGTCGATTTTGAAAATTGCCAAACTTGGTCATCCCGTGTTGAGGCAGGTCGCCCAGCCGGTTCCTTCCAAAGAAATTGCCAGCCCTGAGATCCAGCGTCTAATCCGGGATATGGTCGAGACCATGCGAGAATATGAAGGCGTAGGGCTGGCGGCCACTCAGGTCCATCAATCGGTCCAAATCCTGGCCGTTGACGCTTTGGGCGACCCAAAGAATCCCAAAGAAACGACAACGCCTTTGACGGTCCTGATCAATCCAGTGATTACCGTTGTCTCCGAAACCCTGGAAGAAGGCTGGGAGGGATGTCTGAGTATTCCGAATATGAGGGGCCTGGTCCCTAGACACCGGGAGATCAAGGTCCAAGCCGTTGATCCTTCCGGAAGAAGCATCCACATTCAGGCGAAAGACTTTTTCGCTCGGGTGATTCAGCATGAGCATGACCACTTAACTGGGATTGTCTTTCTCGACCGCATGCGAAGTCTCAGCTCTCTGACCTACCTCAAAGAGTACTCCAGGTTTTGGCAAAAATTAGATTGAGGGATAGGCTTTTGCTATTTTGGAACAGAAGTGGGGCCCCATGATCAGTTCTCTTTTTCTCAGTGCCTGTAAACAACAAAAAACCCACTCCTCGTTGCTGAGCAAGAAGTGGGTTACAGTCTGCAGACTGCCTACTGATGCAAATTCCGACTGGTTCTAAAGACCGAGAGCTTTATAGTTTCAAACAAGCGCAACATCGGGAGTAAAGAAGGCCTCCCGCTCTAGCCTATCCAGATAGCGATTTACCTGGATGCGTTCCAACACCTGTCGTTCGTTGTATTCTTTGAAGTTAGCGGCAATAGGGACTGACAAGTACATCCAGTTCTCAGAGCCACAGCTGGAGCAAGTGAGATTTCCACACGAAGACACAGACAGCGTTCGGTTGGCATCGCAATTGGCACAAAAGACGACCCTATCCTCCAGACCCCGCTTTACATGCATCCGTGGTACTTTGCCTAAACTCAGCCAACGATTTCTTTTCATATGACTCTATCCTTTTCTAGTTCTGTCCCAATTCTTAACGTCTCCTGCCCGATAAGTCAAAGTGACTCTTCCCGAACTTGGATGAGGAAGCGACTCCAAAGGGTGCCTCGTGTGTCCCCTCCCGGTTCCAAAACATTCGGTCTTTTTGCTTTCGCACAGGAATCCTGTGTACGACTAGATTTATGCACGGATGCCGCCAATATGATGTTTAAAGAATACGAGCCTCCATTTTCTTATTATGCCATTAAAAGAAAAAGATTTACATCGATCCCTACGCGAACAGCGATCCTGCATGGAATCTTAGAAACAGAATCTAGTTACCGATTAATGGAAAAACAAGGGAGTCTCTTGACCAAATCCTCTAGCTATTGCCCATAGAGTGGAAATGACCGGGTCATTTTCAGAACCTG
>DATKMG010000836.1:0-4035 GCA_035541995.1 Terriglobia bacterium | reverse complement strand
AGGTGGTCGGCGGTCTTGGCCATGATCACCTGCGCCAGAAGGCTGGCCCCCGCCGTACTCTTCTCAATCGGCTGCGGCGGCTTGGTGGCGGTCTTCACCGTGCACTCGCAAGCACGTGAAAGAGAATGAAGCCTGCATGACACCGAGCTTGCACATCCAGGAGCTAAAAGGAGAGGCGAACTGCGTCACCAATTCTGTCACCAATCAGCCGGGCAACCGAAGGCAATCCGGGGCAACTGTCACCAATTCTGTTACCAAACTGAGGGCAATCCAGGGCAATGAAATCACTATCTTTGGGGAATCCACGGCAATGGAGGGCAAATGAGGGCAACTTAGGGTTTGGGCTCATAACCCAAAGGTCGGTGGTTCAAATCCACCCCCCGCAACCAATTCATTTTAAATCAGTTAGGTAACGTTTTCCTCCTCCTGAAAATCAACCCAGATTTGATTCGGTCCCTCGTAAGTCATTCATTCATAATAATCAGATTGGTGACAGCTCGTTGGGTGCGTCGAAAGCTCGTGCGGCAGGCACAAATTATTGGTTATGAACGGGATCCGAGTGGATCGCGCGCAGATTGTCACCAATTCTGTCACTAAACTTCACCCTGGCCGGCCACTCCTGAACGCAAACAACTCCGGCCACTTAATGGCCACAGCCCTCCACGCCACCCTGCCACCTGCTGCCGGAGGGCGCGAACTCTAAAGGCCGGGACCACACGTCGCCAGCGAAGGGAAACTTGAAAGGCGAAATGACGGATTCGAGCAACGAACTAACACCTGGGCTGCGCCCTTTTTTGAGACAGTCCGGAGTTTTGACACTCGCGGTTCGCTGCTAATTGCTTTGTTTTGCGCCCGCGCGGACGCACCATGAGTGCATTGTACGGCGAGTCAGATCGCCGGCAACACTTATGTTTGATCGTGGCCTGTTCCTCTCTTTGCGCGGCATTCGACGACAACTCGCGGCGATGCCGCATGATCTCTATTTGGTTCGACTGATTCACCACGCCACCAGAACTGCATTCCCAGGCGAAAGACTCTGGACGGCCGCCCAGTTGGGCAAGGAGTCGACGGTAAGATTCCTGCGCATTCGCAATCGTGAAGGCTGTGACGTGTACGTTCAGCCTTATGCTGACAACCGGAATGCCGGGTACATCCTGCTGGATCTGGACCACACCGACGCGGCCACACTCGAACTGATGCGTGCCAATGGCCATCAGCCTTGCGTGATGCTCCAGACCAGCCCCGGCCACTTCCAAGCCTGGATTCAGGTCAGTGCGGTCTGCCTGGAACCTGCCATAGCCACCACCATCGCCAGACGGTTGGCCCTTATCTATGGTGGCGACTTGGCCAGCGCCGACTGGCGTCATCTGGGACGGCTGGCCGGGTTCACTAATCAGAAACCCCTCCGGCGTCAAGGCAACGGATACGCCCCCTGGGTGCAAGTCGTGCAGGCGCAGGTTGGGTTGGCTACCAACGGCCCTTTGCTGGTCCAGGCCGCCGAGCGACAGGTACGATGCGCCTCCACCGTCACCGCTTCCGGATCGCTGCCAGGTCCGCTCTCCGGCGAAGGGATGGTCCCCGCATCTTGTACCTCCTCGGCGGCCGGCGACATCTATCAGGCTTGGCTGCAGCGGCTGCGGATTCCACAACGATTTCCGCACCCCGATTGGAGTATTGCCGACAAGTGGATCGCTAAGGAGTTGTTGCGACAAGGAATACCCGTAGCGGCCGTCGCGGAGCTGCTGCGTTGGGGCAGCCCGGGCTTTCCCCGTCGTCACGCCGATCCCCAGGATTACTTGCGTCGCACGCTCGCACGCGCCCTTGGCGAGTTGGCCGGCAACGCTTTTCCCGCGCCTGCGCGCAGCGCGCACTGTGTGCATGAGGCGGGTTCCTCCTGAGACCTCTGCCAAACCTCCCGTTCGGCCATTCATGACTGGCTCCGAGCAGGCAGCTCCAGCAAAGGAACTTCCTCATAGCGGCGGAAGCTCAGACCCGCTGGCAACCACGCTGGCGCCGTTGCTGGCTTCGCCAGCCGAGCTTCGAACTCCTCAGGGGACAAATAGCCCAAGGCCGAGTGCAGCCGTACTCGGTTATAGATCTGTTCAATAAACTCCGTCACATGCTGTTCCAGTTCTTCCATCGTGTGATAGGCGCGGGCGTCGATCTCCTCCTGCTTCAGCGTCTTCAGAAAGCTTTCACAACGCCCGTTTTCCCACGGCCGCCCGGGCCGGCTCATACTCGGCACGGCTCCAATGCTCTCCAGCCGCTTCACATAGTCGTTGCTGGCATACTGTGACCCACGGTCGGAATGATGCACCAATCCAGTTCTGGGTTGCCGACTGCGGATCGCGCTTTCCAAAGCCGCCAGCGGCAGAGATGCCTGCAAACTCCGCCCCAAGGCCCAGCCCACGGCCCGCCGCGAAAATGCATCCAGCACCACAGCCAAATACACGAACTCTGCCAGCAGACGGACGTAGGTGAGGTCGGCCACCCAGAGCTGATTCACATCGCTCACGATCAACTGCTCCGCCAGATTCGGATACACCACAAAGTCATGGTCGGAATCGGTGGTGGCCACAAACTTCCTCCTCCGCACCGCCAGCAGATTGTCTTCCTTCATCAACCGGCGCACTTTCTTAGCGCCCACTTCGTAGCCTTCCCGTTGCACCAGGATGGCAATGCGGCGATATCCATAGAAGCGATGGCCGACAGCCAGCCGCTGGATGGCATCCCGCAAAGCCATCTCCGCTTCTGTGGGGGCCTTCACTTCCCAATGCCGGTAGAAGCTGGCTCGACTCACCGCCGCCATTTCACACATCCGCTGGACGCTCAGTCCACCTTGCGATTGCATCCACCCGCGGATTTCGGTGTAGATGCCGTCGCGCCAGTCTTGCCTTTCTTCTGGCGTGACTCCTCGATCCTTCGCAAGGCACCGGCGAAAAAATCCAGCTCCAGCGTCTTCTGACCGATGCACCCCTGCAAATCCCCAACTTTCTTCTCCAACTCCCGGATCCGTCGGTCGCGCGGATCCTCGCTCGCGCCAGGGTCACTCGCCTTCTTGCGCCCCTCAGCCTGTTGCCTCCACATGTACAACTGTTGCCGTGCTACGCCGAGTTCTTTCGCCAGAACCTTCACGTTCTGGCACGTTTTCATCCGTTCTAAAGCCCGTTGCCGGAACTCTGCCGGCCAACGGTCCCATTTTTTTCTCGGTTCTTCGGACATCTCGTTCTCCGTTCGCTGAAGAGTGTCCAAATTCCGATTGTCTCAATCTAGGGGCGCAGTCCACACCCCAGACACAAGCTGTATCCACTGGACATTACTCACGATCCGTTATGGAATAATGTGATTCCGAGATGAGACAGACCGTGATCCCCTCGTTCAAACAGGGTCCGCCTGACCTGCCACAGAGCCAATTCCGCGTCGCCTACTTCAAAAAATCTTGTGTAGAACTCGACAGCAGCTTCGAATGCAACACCGTCTTGAATCTCCTCACGGAAGCCAATAACCGTCGCTACTCCACCCGTCAACCCGGCCTCGACAATTCCCCGTAAAGCCATAATCGAGGCCCTTGAACCGCCTCGCGCCTGTCGCCCCGATTCACAACCGCTGCAATAGAAGAGGCTTACTCCTGCCTCCTTCAATATGCGGCGCAAAACGCGGACGCAACAAACCTCGACCGACACACGACTTGGGTCACTCCAGAGCAATAGCCCAGTATTGAACTCGTCGTCTTCCTCAAAACTGCAATGACCAGCGAAGTGGACGATATCAAATCTGTTTTCTTCGAGCATCGCTGTAAGCTCGCCCAGATTTGCCTGCGCTCCAGCCAACGTCTCGAATTCGATTGGAAAACAGTAGTTCTCCTTAACCGCTCGAATCACCTTAGCAATCGCCTCTACTTCTTTCTCGGCACGCGGCAGCATCGGTTTAGTATTAGCTGAAACCAACAGCACACGCAGAGGACTTTCCTGGGATCTTGAATTAAGAAAGGTCCGATCGATAGGCGGTCGGGATGGCTGACCCCGCAATAGCCGC
>DATKMG010000835.1:0-8219 GCA_035541995.1 Terriglobia bacterium | reverse complement strand
GGGTTCCCCCGATTATGTGGAAGCACAAAGAAGACTGGTTGCTGTCGGACCTACCAAATTTCTTGAGGAATTGCGACCAAAAGGAAACGCAGCTATTGACGAGTGGCAAACCGAGATGCAGCTCAAACCAATGCGGATAGGGACTATTCGTCTTTTCACGCAGGCTCTTAAGGAGCAAGATCGAGAATTGACTGGTGTTGAGACTTTCACGGATCTCGACCGCTTCCGCCAAGCTATTCGCAAAAGCGTCGAACGTTCAGCGGATAGCGCTGTGGCTATCATCCCTGAAGGTCCGTACGTCATACCTCTTTTCCATGGGGCCGGAAAAGGGCCGGTATCGCCTTAGTACGGAAGAGAATTCTAAACGGTCAAGATATGACGCGGCGTATGATAATCCGGCAAACGATTCCAGCGATCACATTCCCAGGTAAGCTTTGCGGACAAGGTCGGATTGAGATAACTCACTCCCTGTACCTTCCATAACGATGCGACCGGTCTGCAGGACATAGGCCCGGTGACAAACCTTCAATGCCTCAAACACGTTCTGTTCCACCAAAAGCACGGTGACACCTTCCCTGGTGATGCGCTCGATGGTACGGAAGATTTCCGTGATAAGTATCGGCATCACCCCTAGGGATGGTTCGTCGAGCATGAGCAAATCAGGCCGGGACATGAGGCCACGGGCGATGGCCACCTGCTGCTGTTCGCCTCCGGAGAGCGTGCCGGCACGCTGGTCCGCGCGCTCCTTGATCCAGGGGAAAAGACGCAACACCGTGTCCATGCTTTCGGCAATCTGCTCCTCGGAGTCCACTGTGTAAGCGCCCATCGCCAGGTTGTCCTGAACTGAGAGGCGGGAAAACAGCCGGCGTCCTTCGGGCACCAGAGAGATCTTCATTTTGACGACATCGTAGGGCGGCCGGCCGGAAATTACCTTGTCGTTCAGGCGAATCTCGCCTTTAATAGGTTTGAGCAGTCCCAGAATGGTTTTGAGCAGCGTTGTCTTGCCTGCGCCGTTGGAACCGATCAAGGAAACAATCTCGCCCTTGTTGACCTGAAACGAAACATCCTGGAGTGCCAGAAGTCCCTTGTAACCCACCGATACGTTATTGACGGACAGCATTGTACCCCTCTCCCAGGTAAGCGCGAATGACGTCGGGGTTTGCCACTACTTCTTTAGGCGAGCCCTCAGCGATCTTGTAGCCCGAATTAAGCACGATCACCCGGTCGGAAAGTTCCATCACCGCTTCCATGACATGCTCTACCACGACTACAGTTAACCCGTTCGCTCGCACTTTGCGGATCAGCTCGATCATTTCTCGCAATTCCACCCGCGTGAGTCCGGCCATGGACTCGTCCAGCATGAGGAGTTCAGGTTCCATTGCCAAAGCCATGGACAATTCCAGCCTCTTTTTGTCAGAAATGGTCAGCTCAAGCGCGTTGTAATCTCTCTTCTCGATCAGGCCCGTGAACCTGAGCACTTCCTCGGCCTTTCCGCGTACCTCGGAAACACTCGTGAATCGTAAGAAAGCACCGGTCATCACGTTTTCCAGCACCGTCATGTCGCTAATGACCTGCACGATCTGAAATGTGCGCACGATGCCGAGCTTACTTATGACATGCGGTTTACGATTTGTAATGTCTCGGCCCTTGAAGAAGACTCGACCCTTGTCCACGGGATGGAACCCGGTGATGCAGCTGAAGAGCGTGCTCTTGCCTGCCCCGTTCGGCCCGATGATACTGATAATCTCCCCCTGGTTCACCTGGAAGGAGACGTCCTCATTGGCACGCACGCCACCAAAGTATTTGCTGACGCCCTGTACATCCAGTAGCAACGAAGCGCTCATTTGCCTTTCCCTGTCAAGCTGCTTATGGAGCCCCATACCCCATTAGGCAAGTACATGGACATGATGGTGATCAGGGTGCCATAGACAATCATGTCCACACCTGTGCCCTTGTAACCCAGCCAAGCTCTGCTGTATTCGGAGAGTGTGATCAAGATGGCCGCTCCGACCACAGGCCCCAGCACCGTGTTCGCTCCGCCCAGCATTGCCACCAGCACGATCTGGACGGAAATCGCCAGGATCATCACGCTCTCCGGGTCGATGTAAAGGATGTATTGAGCATAAAAGGTACCAGCCATCGAAGTGAGAAAGGCGCTGATCATGATCGCGTACAGGCGGTAGCGGACGACGTTGACTCCCAACACATGGGCGACGTCATGGCTCTCCTTGATAGCCCTCAAGTAATATCCCATCTTCGATGTGGACACCCAGTAGCAGACCGCCACGGCCAGTAGCAGGAACGCCAGCATAATGTAGTAGTAAGGCAGCTTGGAGGAATGAAACATGAAATTGGCCAGCGATTCCTTCAGCATGGGGATGGTGAGCCCTTCTGCCGCACCAACCGTTTGCCAGTTGTTGAAGACGATGCGAATAATCTCGGCGAAGGCGATGCTGGCAATGGCGAAGTAGTGTCCTCGCAGGTTGGAGCAGGGATAACCAATGGCTGCGGCCAACAGGGAAGCAATGATCCCACCTGCCACCAGACCGATCCATGGGCTCACATTGAAAGTCAACAGCAGGTAGGAAGAGGTATATGCCCCGATCCCAAAAAAGGCCACCTGCCCGAAAGAGAACATCCCCGCGTAGCCGCCCATCAAGTTCCAGGCCACTCCGCACATGGCAAACATGAAAGTGAGGATCATGACATGCTGGGCGAAGGGTGAGGCGATCACCAGCGGTAAAATGATTAACACAGCCAGCACGCCTACGCCCAGGGACAGTTTTTTGACGTTTGTAGTATCCATTTCTACCATCCCTTCAGCCCTTGCGGCCTGATCCAGACAACGATCAGATACATGGCGAAAACGATGGCCAGCTTGTAGGCAGGGTCAAAGACATATCCGCCCAATGTCTGGACCACTCCCACCAGGATGCCCGCAATAAAGGCGCCCTCGATGCTGCCGAACCCACCCAAAGCAACTATGCAAAAGCAGGTCAGACCAAACGTGCCGCCTACGAAAGGATAAATATAGTAATGGGTCGCGAGCAATGCCCCGGCCACACCCACCAGCCCCGACCCGATGCCAAATGAAAGCGAGTTGATGCGCTCTGTGTTGATGCCCATAATCAAGGCGGCTTCACGATCCATTTCCACTGCGAGGATAGCCTTGCCGATACGAGTATTTCGCAGGAACCAGAAGACCCCAAAGGAGGTGATAACGCTACCGATCGAGGTGACAAACTTGGGGATGCTTAGTTTGATTCCGGAAATGTCCCAAGTGCCTGACAGTAGTGTGTGCTCGATGGAGCGAAAGTTGGGAGTCCAAATTAGGGCCGCGAAATTCGCAATGAAGATGCTGATACCGAAGGTCACCACCAATTGGGCCAAGGCAGGTCCTTGCATCACCTTGCTGATGATAAACCGATAGATAAACATGCCAAACAAGAAAAGAGCTACGGCGTTGACGGGTATCGAAAACAGCGGATCCATACCTGCCATCACATATAGCCAGTAAGAAATGAACATGCCGATCATCAGGAATTCGCCGTGCGCGAAGTTGAGCACGTTCATGACACCCCAGACCAGGGTAAGACCGATTGCCAACAACGCATAGACGAGACCGATTAGTACGCCGTTAACCAGTTGCTGTGCTAGTTGCTCCATATGTGAACACTCCGAGTCATCCGTTGCTGGAGGCCGGTAGCTTCCAGCAACGGTCTGGTTTTGGGTCGCGGTTACTTACGGTCTTTCCATGGCGGGAACGGCCACACCACGTCACGACTGGCAGCATCGAACGGCCAGACGGTATAATAGGCCTCATCCATGATTTGCACGAGCATGGCGGAGGCGTAGATGTTCTGGTGGGATTTTGGATCGAACTGGATGCCTTTCCAGGGATTGATAATCTGATCGCCAGGAATGTTTGTTTCCAGAAGCGCCTTCACGACAGCTTCAGGTTCCGTAGATTTGGCACGGTTGAAAGCATCGGCCAGAACAAAGGGCGCCGAGAAGCTTCGGGCGGTGTTCTCTCCCATGGGAATGTTGTACTTCTTCCGATAGAGGTCCGCGACCTGCCCCACCATTGGCTTCTTTTTGGCCAGGTCTAGAGCGAACGTGGAGCGCACCAGAAAATAATTGCCGTCCGCCTTGACCGTGGGCAGATAGTCGGACTCAACGTAGCCCGCCATGGTCAAAAAGCCTTGAGGCACCAGGTTCATCTCCTTGAATGTCTTTGTGAAGAGAATCGCGTCGGTAATGTAGGCCGCGTGCATCACGACGTCCGGTTTGGCCGAGATGATCTTGCCCACCTCGCTGGTCACGTCGCTCGCGTTCGCAGGATACGCAAGGTCAGCCACGACATCATACCCGAACTCCTTGGCGTAAGTTTTCTGCATCTTGGCTACGTTCGCCCCAAATTCGGTGTTCTCGTAGACTATAGCGACGGTCCTGACTTTCTTGCCCGTCTTGGCCTCGAGGTCCTTCAGGAACTCGAACTGGTTGCGGGCCATCGTCCCGTCATGAGGTGATACGCGGAAGAAGTACTTGAAGTCTCGCTCCGTCAGGGTGGGCGAAGACGAGTCAGAGCAGACGTAGGGGATCCGCAATCTCTCTGCCGCCTGGCTCGCAGTCTTGGTCACTGAACTCTGATAGGCTCCGAGGATGGCCACAACCTTCTCCTGGGTAATCAGTCGTTCGGCCTCGGCCAAGCCATTCTTGGGATCGCCCTTGGTATCCGCGTAAATGACCTCGATCTTGGCTCCGCCCAGATTGGGGATACCCTCCTCCTTGGCAAAGGGAAGGTTCAGGTCGAACTTGCCGTTGATTATCTCAACCGCCAAGTCGACGCCACGCTTGCAATCCATGCCGGTGGCGGCTAGGTTGCCCGTGAGCGGGTAAACAGCGCCTATCTTGATTACCTTCTGCTGGGCCGCGGCCTGACCGACTCCCAGCGCCAGAGCCAGGGCAAAAACTGCCAATACCATCGTAACCCTTCTCATCTTCATGTTTTCTCCTCGCGTTCCGGAGCCGCCACGCTGCAGCGCGACCGCTCTTGAATTGAAGGTTAATGCTGCTCGGCACCGAGAGCCTCTCCCGGCACCGGTTACACGACCGTCATTCCGGCTTCCACCGGAATGACGTGATCTGCTTAGGCGAATCGGCCGTTATTTTTGACATTTTCCATAATTCCCATATCACTTGCGAATGCTCGCCTGCTTCGTTGTTCACCAGTTTCTCATACCACGGCACCGATGTACCACGGATGGAACTCCCACTGTCCCTGGCATGCCAGTTCACTTTTCGTCTTTTTGCCGGACGCAGTTTCCAAGATAAGGTCGAAAATCTGCGTTCCCATTTCCTCGACGCTCAGCCCTGCATCCAGGATCTGCCCGCAGTTTATGTCCATGTCAGCCTGCATCCGGCGGTATAGATCGCTGTTTGACGCGAGTTTGAGCGTAGGGGCAGGGACAGAGCCCAAGACAGTCCCTCGTCCGGTGGTGAAGGCGACGAGATGCACACCGCCGGCGATCAGACCGGTGACGGACACAGGATCGAAGCCGGGCGTGTCCATGAACACCAGACCCGGACCATTCACGTCCTCGGCAAAACCGACCACCTCCACCAGGTTTGTATTACCGCCTTTAGTAACCGCCCCGAGGGATTTCTCAAGGATGGTGGTAATGCCACCCGCTTTGTTGCCGGGTGTGGGATTGTTGTTGAGCTGGCTGCCATTGCGTGCCGTATACTCTTCCCACCACCGGATGCGTGCGACGAGCTGTTCACCCACCGCCCGGTTGATTGCGCGGCGCGTCAGAAGGTGTTCTGCGCCATAGATTTCAGGGGTCTCGCTGAGCGCAGCCGTACCTCCGTGGCGCACCAGCAAATCGGCAGCCGCACCCAGTGACGGGTTCGCTGTGATTCCCGAGTAGCCGTCGGAGCCGCCGCACTCCAGCCCCAGCTTGAGGCGGCTAACAGGAAAGGTGCTGCGCTTTACACGATCTGCACGCTCCAAAAGCTCTCTGACTGCGGCGACACCGTTTTCCACAGTGGCGTTGGTACCGCCCTCATCTTGGATAACCATGGTCCGTAGCCGTTCGTTGGGGGACAGTCCGGTCGCCTCCAGCAAGCAGTCCACTAGATTCTGCTCACAGCCCAGTCCTAGAATCAGCACGCCCGCGAAGTTGGGTTGCCGCGCGTATCCAGCCAGCGAGCGCTGCAAATACGTGATGGCATCGCCACCGGGCGTCATGCAGCAGCCGCTGTTAGCCCCGAGAGCCACCACCCCGTCCACGTTGGGATAACGGGACATGACCTCAAGGCCGAAACGCTGAGCGATCAGGTGTGCGGTGGCTAATGAACAGGTGACCGTCGAGACGATGCCAACGTAGTTGCGGATGCCGACCGAGCCGTCCGGTCGCAGAAACCCCTCAAAGGTACGCCGGGCACTGTCCGCAACATACTGAGTGGGCCGGGCGTCCTGGCTATAGGCATAATCACGGCTGAAGTTGTGCAGGGTCACGTTGTGGGTATGAATGTGCCGGCCGGGCTCGATGTCGTTCGAGGCAAATCCGATAATTTGGCCGTATTTGATAACCGCCGCGCCGGCTGGGATCAAACGCACGGCTGCCTTGTGGCCGGCCGCGATGTCGTCGAGAAGGATCACATCCTCGTTGGGAAGCCGCTCTCCGCGGCTCAGAGCTTTCAACGCCACCACTACGTTGTCGTCGGGGTGCAGCCGGATGTATGATCGGCCGGCATTTGTCATGAGGTCTCTTCTTTGTATGAAGTAGGCTTCATATTGCCTTCCAGTCATTTTTTTCGAGTCGCTCTCTTGCCGGCTCTGAGCTCGATTTCGAACAGAGCATTCATGTCCAGTTCGGTTCCCAAGTTCTGTTGGATGATGTCTGCAACACTTTTCAGGTGCTGCACCATTTTCTTCTCCGCTGCCGGAAGGTCTCTGGTGGCCAACAGAGCGGTTATTTCCCTGTGGTAATCAAGAGCTCTTTGAAGAGCGCTCGGTAGCTGATTTACCTCGGAGATGAACTCGTGGAGAAGATCGCTAATGGTCTCCAAAAATCGCACCAAAACCTGGTTTTGGCCCAGCCGGGCCAATTCAAGATGGAATGCTGTATCCAGCTTATTGAAATCTTCCACATCGCCCTTTTTCGAGGCCGCCGTTTGTTTGTCCAGAATGGCCCTGACGCCGTTGATCCCTTCTGTCGTCGCACGAAGGACGGCCAAACGGACGGAAGCCTTTTCCATGAAGAGCCTGGCCTCCAAAAATTCCCGCACCGTAGCCGAATCGAGAAGAAGGTGAGTAGAGAGAGAGCCTACGTAGCGGGCCGGAGAACTCACTTGCACCACCGTTCCCACTCCAGGTTTTGCCGCGAGCAGTCCCATGACGGTGAGTTTGTGGATGGCCTCCCGCACTGTGTTGCGGCTCACTGAAAGCTGTTCGGCCAGCAGATTCTGAGGGGGAAGTTTGTCTCCGGGTTTGAGGTCCCCTGAAACTATGCGATCGTGAAGAACACGGAAAACCTCGTCTGATGTCGACATCCTATGTATGGCTGTAACGTTCACAGCTCAGGACACTCCTGATGTGGCAACAACAACGGGTTGAATGGATTTGGCCTGTTTGGCGCTGATTGGATAATATGATCATCCTACTATCTCGCCGGCGTGTCAACAAAAAATTCACCGTCATTCAAGGGCCATTCTGCAACGGACTATTTAACTCTGTGGCATCCGAATTCGCCCTTTACGTTGTCCTTTCCGCACAAACATTTTTTCGCGAACTAAAAGTAGGATCAGAGCGGCCTGCGTTGATGTCCGAGTACGACGTGTCGCCCTCGACCATTTTGGTTTAGTATAGGAGATTGCCATCTGCGGAACGCGGGACTGCGCTCCTGCAATGAGATAGACCGGCCCAGAGGCCGGTCGGATTGGGCTTAGAGAGCAGTTTTCAGTGCACCAGGCGAAGCCCTGGCAACGACTGTGAAGACAGGGAGAGCGCTATGGAGTTCGTCGCACAGCCTATAGGGATTATACGGTCTCCACTGAAAGACCGCAGCGAGTGTCCTCATCAAGGAAACGAAGGGGCGCCTGAAGCATGGGTCGAACTGGAACCCGAATATACTCAAGGGCTGGACGGCTTTGAAGCCGGACAGGAAATCGTGATCCTATCGTGGATGCATCTTGCTGATCGTTCTGTCTTACGT
>DATKMG010000834.1:0-2907 GCA_035541995.1 Terriglobia bacterium | reverse complement strand
CAAGTAGCTATGCAATACGGATCATATGTAGGAGGAGGAGGTACGATTTTACTCCCCGCATTGGCTAAGACGTAATTTATCGTTGCCCCGCCCGTGACGCCACCCAGTTGGCTCGATGTTAAGTCTGCCAAATGCGCTGGCTTGGGCGGCAACACGAAGTAATAAACCTTGTCCGTGCATTCCGCCACACGAACCTCCGCCCCCGGGGGAACTTTCATTCCATGCTCCCGGAGCACGGACGCTGGCTCCTTTAGTAGTCGCTGTTTCAACTTGTCGTCGCTCCAGGCCTGCGCCACCAGTTGGTAGTATTTCTTCCACTCTTCTTGTCCGGTGATGACTGGCTGCTCTTCGCCTTTTTGTCTCGCTCTTTCGTCTGCCATGTTTGATTCTCCTTTTTGATTTGTGCCACATCCAGGAGGATGGGCTGGTTGGGGAAGCTGCCAGGAAACGCCGAGTGCAGCCTCCCGATTCTTTTTATGAAAACGCGAGATTTGGTAGGGAAGGCTGGCCCCAGCCGTCCGCAATTCTGAAAAGCGGCGCGGTGGGGCCACCGCGCCCTACCATTTTCATCCGCGCTGCTGACCTGAAATGATCATGTGGCGCTCTCTTGTCTCTCATTTTCCACTCACTCTTGGCCCTCACACCGTGTCTGACGAGGTGGCGCACTTACTCCCAAGAAGAAACTCCCCCACTGAAGTTTCCTCGTAGTAATCCGTGCCTGCGGCACGGGAGAATAAATCTGAATCGCCACAACCGACGCCGCAGGGCGCCAGTTCCATGGCCGTAGCCACCAGGTACATGGTCTGATAGACGACTCCGACATGCTTGAGCGTGATCGAGTAGGCAATCGAAGCATATTTCCAGGCGATACGCTGAAATCGCGTGGCAATGAAAATTAAAACTTGAAGTTGCTCCTTGGGGATGGTTGTAGCCTGGCTCGCCCCATACAGCAAGCCGTTGACCTCCGATGTCAGGCCGGATATGGGTTCCAGCCGATGCTTCTGCGGGTCATAGTGGTAAAGACCTTCAGCAAGATTTTCACAAGCGTTGACAGCCACATACAATTCCAACTCATACAAGGCTCCCCCGCCGGGATAGGGGCGACGGGCAAAGTCCATCCCGATTTGACCGCCAGGTATTGGCACCTCCTTTTCCCAACGTTCAGTGACCCTTCCCACGCGGTAGAGAAACTCACCCAGTTGTTGAAGGGTGATCGGACGGGTGTCGTATTCGCGGATCGAGCGTCGCGTTTCCTGAACCAAGGCGAAGGGAGGGTCCTCGCGTTTTCGCTGCTCCAGGTCAGGGCGGTAGAGAGCGATCGGGTTGCTGGAATCAGCCGGTTTCAATGCGGGCGGTGGAGCGCTCAGCCCAGCGAAGCGGTAAGTGCCTCCCGCAGGATGGTCGTGTCTTCCAATACGGCTGCGGCTGTGAAACAACAGGTCATGAAATTCCCAGGATCTGAGGGAAGGATTCTCATCTTCAACAGGTCTGCCCGCGTCATTCACTCCTGAAAGCATCCGGGCATTGATCAAGAGAGTGAGCAGCTGTTCCACTGCTGCAGCCGGGAGTCCATCCATGTGTTTGCCTAGCTCCTCCACCCGCCTGGGTCGGGCCAAGGCATGGACCAGCATGGCAGCCCGCCAATCGTGCAGAAAGATTCGTGCGTAAGAGAGCGGCGACTCCAGCCTCGTCTCACCATCTTCGACGTGTGTGTAAGCAAACCGCGAGAGCAGGTATTGGGATTCAGGGTTAATGCTTCGGGAAGCATAGTCAAAATAAGAAGACGCCGGCACCAGCGAAGCCAGCTTTTCGCCGTTAAGACACACCGATCTCCGCAACAGACCCCGTTGACCCAAAAAATGCAGGTAGTAATAGAAATTTGCCAATGCTTCTGTCCCATCGACTTTAAGGACAACTTCTGTCAGTTGGTCTTCATACTCACCTTTCCCTCCCAGTCGCTGTAGCGCCGCCAAAGTCCCGGAGGACATGCGGCTGAAGGTGGAACTCCATGGGCCATATTGAAGGACCGCCTGATCCGAGCCCCGTGGTGTGATTCTCACACCTTCACGCAAGGACAGGAAGAAAGAATCAGTCATCGAGGTTCCTCCCGTCATTACAAGAACATTGAAACAGGGTTGAGTTGCTCTTCAGTGAGTGGCTCAGGAAGCCACCCCAGAGCCACAGGAATGTCATAGAGCCGTGCTGGTGCAAAGCGAGCCCAGAAGTGTCTGAGGCCGGGAATAATCACCTTGACCACCGGCAGTCCTATATCGGGCCGGGTCTGGTCCAGGACCAGCATCTCCATTCCCTTCTTTTCAACTAGTTCCTGGCAGAAAAGCACATCGTCTCTCAAGTCATCGGTCCAGCACTGCCGGTAGGCACTAGCAATGCGCGGGGACATGCTTTCGTCGGGAATAAGATAGGGCTGGTTGGCAATGGTCGCGGTCCTCATCCAGGTCAGAGCGTCCGCGTCTTCGATTCCCTCACGAATTCCTCCAGTCTCCGCGTTGTCACCAAGTACCCACGCATACATTTGGTTCAGCTCCGTCACCGCACGAAGGAGGGCAATACGAGGGTCGAGGTGTCCCCCGAATCCGAATGTGATGTGTTCTTGCGGCTGATCCGTACGTCTGGAGAGAGCAACAAAGACCGGAATCCCAAGGTCACTGGTCAGGTCCAGCGCCCAGAGTTCCCGGTGGCGTGATTTTAGAAAACTTCTGAGCTTGTCGAGATACGGCTCATTGAAGCTGTCCAGATCGACACCAGGTCGCCGGACACGGTTATACCACCAGAGCGCCACACTATCCCTCTCTACCAGTTCCAAGAAACCTTGCAGGACGGCTTCTTCCAGGGTGTTACCCGCGGCATTTCCATTGGAACAGCCAACGCAATAGATTTGCTGCTCGG
>DATKMG010000833.1:0-2015 GCA_035541995.1 Terriglobia bacterium | reverse complement strand
GGTGGCATATCGTTCAGCATCAGCGGCGGGAGCCAACTGCCATTGGGGTTGCAATTGGTACTGAGCGAGACGGTTGGCATCCGTCCGCGGCGTGCGGTTGATACTCCCACAGGTTAAAACCAGTCATCGTCTGCATCACCATGTTTGCGTAGCCGTTTCGATTGTCACAGCCAAAGTGGCACGAAGCCAACCGAACTTTTCTTTCATAAAATCAAAATCCGGGCCGGACATCACAAATCTCGCCTTTCCCTTGATCAAGAAACCGGCACCCATTCCATGCAGACCCTCAACTTTACTGCTCCCCAATGTAATCAAGACATTCGGATTGTGTGCAATATTGGCCTCCGTCTTGTGCATAAAGCCGGCGGGGATAAAGAGCCGTCCATCTGGCGACACTTTGAGGTAGCTATTCCAAGTGTTGACCATGTGGGGTCCGTCAGGCCCCAGGGTGGCGATAGCGACCACTCCGTCCTTCTCCATGATATTCTTTAGCTTGTCCGGGATCATCGTGTATTCCTGTTTGGTTTGTGGCGTGAATGCGGCCTAATTTGGGTTCTTAACAGAAGATCCGGCAGTGGACCTCGGATTCAGAGACTCATTGGTAGTGCGGCGGCTTCTCCACGTTGGACTTCATACGTTCCAGCTCCAGCGTCTGCATAGTGTCGGACTGTCGCTGGGTTTCCTCCTTGAGCCGGTCCAGTAGTTTTCCGTGCTCAATGACCACCCCGTTCAACTGTTCGACCTGGTGCTCAAGGTGAGCAAGGTGCGATTCCAGCTTGTCTATGCGCTGGGAGTTTTCATCTAGCATCCCTGGATTTTGGCTCTATAACCGCCCAAAGTCGAGGTGAGCTTCGCAGTCGATCTCTCTGCGCCTGACGAACTACGGCGGAGACCCCTGCTTCGGGAAAATCAGTTTGGTCGCGTTGAACCCCAGTGCGGCAGCCTTCGAGACCAACTGGTTCCTCAACTCGGGTTCAATCTCCGGCGTACGAGCCAGAATCCACAAGTACGATTTGTTGGGCCCGGAGATCACCGAATATTGGTAGTCCTTCTGGTCGAGTTCGAAGATCACGTAAGAACCGTAAAAAGGCCCGAAGAAAGATACCTTTAGGTAGCCCTGGTCTGGTGTTTTGACGAAGTAGGCCTTCCCCTCTGCCGCTTTCCACTCCTTTTTCTTTTCGGAGTAGCCACGGTTCAGCACGCGCACGCCTCCGTCCTCCCGCATGCTGTAGTCCGCGGTCACGTGGCTCAGGCCCCGCTCAAACGAATGGTCCAGCCGCGCAATTTCATACCAGCGCCCCAGGTAGCGGTTTAACTCGAAACCTTGGACCGGTTTCACACCTTTGGGCACGCCCACGCACCCGGTCAACAGCCAGGCAATCATAAGACTCAAACCGGATGTAATTATATTCCGCAACCTCATGGTAGTAGTCGTCTGAAACTATGCACCAGGACCGTGATTAGGAAAACCAGATTTCGCAGTGCCAACCCCGGTCAGAGATATCGTACGGGACCTGCGGCTTGTCCCAGGCCTGCTGATCGGCAAGACGCCGGGCAACTTCTCGTGGCAGTGTGCAAGCTGTCGGGAAAACGAGGAAGCAAACCGTTGGCGAGTTGAAGAAGCTGACCACTCTGATAATTCAGAGCGCAAAAGTCGAAAGGGCGTGGTGGGATGAACCGTAGCAAAAGGAAGTCATCCAAAACCAAACAGGGGCGCCGAATGGCAAAATGGCTTGAAAAAGAGCCGTTCGAACACGAACCGCGCTTCTTTCCGAAGCAAACGCGGCGAAGCTATCCGCTTACTTACAGCCACAGGTGGAGCAGGATTCCTTGAGCGCCTTCTCGACCGTCTCGCGGGTTTCCCCGGTGCGCTTTTGAATCCGGCCAACAAGTTCTTCCTGCTTGCCTTCTGCGTACTGGAGATCGTCATCCGTGAGCTTGGCCCATTTCTGTTTCAGCTTGCCCTTGGTGATGTTCCAGTCTCCTTTGATTTCGAGTGTAGTCATATTCGTTTG
>DATKMG010000832.1:0-11334 GCA_035541995.1 Terriglobia bacterium | reverse complement strand
TCGGCAAACGCGAGGATGATATTCTTAGAATGCTAGAGTTTGATAACCATCCAGTGAAATTTTGATGAAATCTACGATGCAGCTTATCCCGGTAGGCAAGGCGCGGCAAAAAGCAAGCATCCTTCGTCAGAGCCGGAGGCTTTAGCGTATGAGTCTATCAAGCGGCTTGAGCGGCATTATCGGGGTCGCAGTCGAAATAGGAAAACAAAGGTTTAAGCGGTGCCGAAGCCGATTGCGATCCAGATACCGACCCCGATCGGATTGGTGGCGGCAGTCTCGACAATTCCCAAAAAGAAACAATTGCGGATCCATCACACTTAAGCTCCCGCATCTGTCAAACGTTTGCTGCTTCCGCGGCAGAGCCGGGGGATCTCCCGTCGGATTATGGTGAAAGGGCGGCAAACCTATATGTATACTTATAGGAAAAGGGAAAAACTCGAGCTCCCTTCTCCCCGCAGCTACTGGGAGAAGGGATTTCCTTCATTCGATTCAGAACGTTCTGTGTAATCCGTTATTGTGAAAAAAACCGCCTCCGTCACCTGCTTCTCCTCCACCTTAGCAGCCGGGTTTTTCCCCATACAATAAGAGCGACGGGTAAACAACAACGCAGCAGCCTTTTGCCGGCTGCGACAGCGTTTTCAAACCCATGGAACAGGGGAACTCTCCACGCTTTTCTGCTCCCAACATAGGTAAAGTGCACTTGTTCCTCGCCAGTCCACAACTTCTTAAATGCCTCTCCGCCACTCAACAAGTCCAAAGAAAGTATCTGTCTGTCTTCACAACAGGCTCTGATGCATAGTCCCAGCAAAACAAAACCCAGACTATGCTTTGTATACCGAGAATCAAATCCCATCTGGAAGGCATAGGCGTTTCCCTCTTCAAGGAATGCCACCAGTACGGCAGATATCTTTTCGCCATGAAAGACCGCCCAAATTCGCAACTGTCCCCGCGCTTCACTCTCATCCAGCATTTCTCTCAAAAAGGGGCGGAAACCCCGGACTGCAAAGGCTCCAAGTAATCCCTTGTGAAGCCATCGGGTCTCATGAAAGGTCACCAGAGTGTCGAGCGCAAGTTTCCGCTCTTTCAGACCTGCAATTTCCCGGAAAAATGCCTTCTGCTCTCGCAGGATTCGATTTGTTTCGTAGCGGATATTTTTTCGAGTCTTCTTCCCTCTTTGGGAGACGTACTCTTTCCATTCCCGGTTCGTGTCAACTCGAAAGGACAGCGAGGAGGTGCGGGAGGTGACGAAGGAACTCAAGGCGGGCGCGAGAAACCGCGATACGGCAGAGTCGGTAAGGTGGAGTGAGAACCAAAGAGAATCCCATCGGAGTGAGTATTGCACGGCTCGGGCTATTTGGGATAGGACTTCGGGCTCCGCACTGGCAGGGTCCACCAGGATATCCAGGTACTCACTGGTCAGTACATGGGGATCCGTTCCAATAAACCGCAATTGACGTATAAAAGGCCAGACAAGAAAACGGTAGGTGTACAGGTAAAAGGGGGCAAGTCCAATCAGCTCTCCTTCGCTATTGCGACAGGTCACAATACAAAGGCGGCTACCGGCGGGAGCCAAGTGCTTCCACCAGACCCAATTCCAAATCCAGCTTTGAAAAAACACGGCCTGCGCCCGCTTCTTTCTCAAAAGTTCCCATTGCTCCCGAAGTTCGAAGAAATCCTCGGGAGATTGCACAAGCTCAATCTTATAATCGTGTTTTATTTTAACTGGATCAATAATGGGGGCCGTCAAGTGCGTTAGCGGCAGCCGGAAATTTCCATTCTCCATTGGGGGATCGCTGTATATTCTCTGGGAGTCATTTTCCCGTGCGCCTATAATCTCTCGGGATCTCGAACAGAGAGTCTTCCAGAGTGGTTTGGGTGATTTTGTTTACTTCCTTGGTGATTTGCATGAACAGTCGAGTTCCCTGGGTGGGGTCCGTTCCCGGGGGGGCGGAGGAGTTTCCTGTTGTTGTCGCGGTCAATGGTTGTTGGGGATTCGCGGGATTGTCTCTCCGGTCAGGATGGTTTTCTGAGCCTGTGGGAAGGAATTTTATGCGGAATTCAGAAACGGCGGTTATGGGAGCGGCGTTCCGCTCTTTCGCAAACCTATAAATCTCAGCCAAGGCCAATAAGACTTTGGCGCTCGTCCTTATTTCTTGGGGGGGCAGTATAGCCCTGGCATCTTCCGTATCTCCCAGCTCCTGAATCAGCGCATTGCGGAACTGCTCAAGCTCCACGTACCCGAGGTTCTCTTTGCACATCCAGAGGTCTGACACCAACTCAAATTCTCCGATATTGGCAGCGTCGCCTTGCGGACCCGGGAGTTTTGTAACCATCGAGTAGTGATGAGTGTCGAAACCATTGATCCTCTTCTCTTCTCCCAAGTCTCTTATGGAAGTGATCAAATTCAGAGGGTTCCCCGCTTTTTGTGGCGCGTCAGCCTCGGGAGTCTTCGCATCATTGCCGGCAGGTGGAAGCGGGGCCTGCTTTTTGAATTGCGCAAAGTTTTCTATTGAATATGTTTTGTATGGATGGTTCAGCGTGATTATCTCCCCCCGTGCCAAAGAGTAAATTGTGCTCTGCACTAGTTGCTCTCCGTAGAAGTCATCCTCGCGCAACTGGTTCTTCTTCACATAAATATTAGAGGTGATTTCATCCATCCTTCTTCCGCCCTCCGCCTGGTTCTTTAATCCATCGAACATTCCTCCGCTCAGATGCGTAACCTGTCGAACGGTCAGATCGGCCCGGAGATTGACGGGCACAAGAAAGCACAGGAAAAGGGTCCAGCAAAAAACTCTTCTAATGTATAAATGCATCAATATCATAAACTCCTCATCTGCCCTCATTATGGCGTTTTGTTCCACAGTAAGTGGATTCTTTGCCTAGTAGTCTAGCCTTGCGTCCTTTGTGCCGGACGAATTATAAGCAACTCAATTCCAATTATCCAAATGATATGTGAGCCTAGAGACATTCTTCATCTAACGCTAACACACAATTAACGAAGACTTCCCTATATTTATCATATGACGCTTTGGTACAGCGACGGCTCTTCGCGAGAGGAAACAGCCGCCCAATCCAAACTGGAACAACGTCCTTCCCCTGCTGAGCGGGACATGTTGATCCATCTTGCTTTGGTTGAGTTTCTGCCGCGAGCCTGCGAAAGGCAAGAAGTAACTCGCCTGACGCGATCAGTATTTACTGCTTCCGGCTTCATCGGGAGGCGATATCAACAGTTTCTTGAAACGGGAGGAACTTGATTGTTCTTGACGTAGACGTTCCTTGATTTTTTTCCCGGTTGAACAAGCCAAAATGGAGAGAATTCTATGCGGGTTTTAAAGGAGGCTTCGAAATCTGAATTCAGATCCCCAAGGTGGCAAATTGCCCCTCTGGGGAGTTGTGGCGATCTCGCTGCAGAAACAGCTATGGATTGGCCAGGTATCTTTCAGTTGGACCGCGTTATTCCCGAGAGGAGGAGAACGGTCCCTTTGTTGGTAAGGATTGCTGAGATTCTCGTCTCCTTAACCGTTTTGATCCTAACGGCACCTATCCAACTGGCAATTGCCATCATCATTAAACTCGGGACCCCCGGACCGGCCCTGTTCTTTCAAAAGCGCATTGGTCTGAATGGAAAACTTTTTACATTTGTTAAATTTCGAACTCTCTACGCAGATGCAAAACAACGATTCCCCGAGATGTACGCATATCAGTACACGGGGAAGCAGCTGAAATCGTTGCATTTCAAAGTGGAGAAGGATCCTCGAATTACGCCTCAAGGGATCTGGCTGCGCAAGAGTACTTTGGATGAGCTGCCGAATTTCTGGAATGTATTGAAAGGGGATATGGCGCTGGTAGGACCGCGGCCTGAGATCCCTGAAATGCTTCGCTACTATAAAAATAAAATGCGGTTGAAGTTCTCCGTCCGTCCTGGAATTACCGGTTTGGCGCAGATTTCGGGACGTGGCCGCCTGAGCTTTTTCAGTACCGTTACTCTTGACTTGCAATATGTCCGCAATCGTTCTTTTCTGATGGACGTGAAGATTATGCTGAAGACAATTTATAAGATACTGGTTCGGGAGGGAGCATTTTGAACTTATGAACAAACACAACGCCTCACCTCTGGTTGGAAGAAGGGTTCTTATAACGGGCGCAAGCGGATTCATAGGCTCGCAGCTCGCCGAACATCTGCTGTCCGAGGGTGCAATTGTTGGAGGATTGGACCGCACTGGCGGAGGAATTCTGGGAAGGAGTTCAAATCGGAACTATTTCTTCCTCGATTGTGATCTGGAGAACCTGGAGGACACCCGAAGGAACCTCAGAGAATTCGCCCCTCAGATTCTCTTTCACCTTGCGGCCCATCCGGATGCCAAGGAGGGGCCGTCGCAATATCATGCAGTGATCAAAGCTAATATATTGGCAACAGTAAATGCTCTCGAGTCATTTCGTGCCTGTGGCGGTGAGCTGTTTATTTATGGAGACTCCAGCAAGGTGTATGGGAACACTAGTATCCCGGTTTGCGAGAGCATGCCGGTTCAACCTCTCAGTTCCTATGCCATCGCCAAAGTGGCGGGCTGGGAATATTGCAAGCTTTTCACGCGGCTTCATGATCTTGCCGTGGTCTCGGTCCGTCCCACATTGGTATATGGTCCTGGCCAGGGATTCAACTTGATTAATCGCGTCGTCGGAGCAGTATTGGATGGGCAGCAGGTGTTAAAGCTGGACGGCGGCAATCAGACTAGAGCTCCACTTTACATTCACGATGCCACACGCGCCTTCACTGCTATTGCAGAAAAGGGAAGGGAGATGAGCGGCCGCGTTATCAGCATTAGCGGAGGCTCAGAAATCACAGTGGTGGACTTAGCGCAACTCATCATTCGGCTGATGGGAAGCACCATGCATGTCGAAGTGGATTTGTCGCGCATGCGCCCTACCGAGAGTATGCGGAGTTACTGCGACAATCAGGAGGCATTTGAAGCCGTCGGATGGGAGCCCCGAGTTTCACTTAGGGGAGGACTGAAGAAGACAATCGATCATCTGGTGGAGATACGCTCGAGGACTGAGCCCTTTCTCAACGAGGGCGCCGCTGTCTCTAGACAAGCTGGAATCCAAGCCGAGCCTTTAGGAAATTGATCAAGAGAGATTTCAGGATAACGAATTTGGCAACATCGATGGCGTGTAGTCGTAGTTGGGAGAAGCCGGATAACGATTTATTTCCGGGAATGGAACCGACTATCCGTGTATTGCATCTGGTCCACACGGTTGGGTGGGGAGGAGTGGAGACCGGAATTGTCAAATGGTTAAGGAAGATCGATGCCGTTCGCTTTCCTATTCGTCTGGCATGTTTCGCCAACCATGGAAGAACTGAGGCGCCCTTCGCAGATTTCATTAGAAGCCAAGAATGGCCAATTCACATGATCCCTTGGGGGCGCCGCAAACCTTTTGTGAAAGCCGCCAAGGCCGTAGCGAGGGTTATTCGGGAAAATCAAATCCAGATATTGCATACACATAACTGGTATGCCGATATGGTCGGCGCCCTGGCGGCCAGAGTCGTTCCCGTTAAGACGATAACGACGCTTTATATGTGGTCCGATCTCGATTGGAAGCGCAACTTTTTGCAGCAACTGGATAAAATCGCACTGCGCTTTTTCGACCAAATTACGGTCCATTGCGACTATACCTTCCGCAGGACTGTGGAGATGGATCTGGCTCGTCCAGAGCAGTTGCGCAAGCTGATATCAGGCTTCGAATTGCGAAACGGGAAAATGTCTTCGCCCGAGCGGGAACAGAAGCGCCGCCAGAAAGGGATTGCGGCCGAAATGCCGTTGTTGATTTACATGGGAAGATTTCATCCTGAAAAGGCGCAAGATCAGCTTTTGCGCGTTTTCAAGAGAGTTTTGACCCAATGTCCTCAGGCACGGCTCTGGATTCTGGGTGAAGGGCCGTTGGCAGGAGAGCTGAAAGCGCTTTCTAAGATGTTGGCCATTGATCATGCGGTGAGCTTCCTGGGGTTTATTCCTGAACCTTTTGAGCTGCTTGCGCTTGCCGATATCCTTGTTCATCCTTCAAGTATTGAGGGAGTGTCACAGACGATCGGGGAAGGCATGGCGGCAGGATTGCCTATCGTGGTTTCCGATGTGGGCGGTTTGCGCGAAATCATGGCGCCGGGAAAGAACGGTATAATGGTGCCAGCAGGCGATGAAGAGGCGTTCGCGAAAGCCACTTTAGACCTCATTGGAGATAAAGAAAGACGCACTCAATTGGGAAATGAAGCCAGGAAATTCATTGAGGAGAACTATTCCATGGAAATCGCCGTAAGAGAACTTGAGGATACCTATTACAGTGTTGCACGGAAATGAAGGGGAGTCCCTTAAGTTTTGCCTTGGAGCCACGTCAGATGTTCTTCAACATAATCGGCGCGGATCAGCCAAACGGCAATTCTGAAATTGGGGAACCGCCTTCAGACCGGTTTTCCTCATCCCTCAGCCTTTGAGCGCAATTAAAAATACATCGACCTGTAAGCCAAAAACCAGTACACACCTCGTGAGAATACTGCTTGCAGCCGCGAAAAAATATATAATCAGACAGGCGCAGGACAGCCCGCGGATGGCACAACTTGAAACTATAAAAAGCGGCAACCGCCGATTCCCAAAACAAAATGCAGTTTGTACGACCCGCTCGCTGCTCCTCAATGCAGTTTACCTTTCGAGTTCTTTCAACAGCGCTTCAACAACAGTCTTCTGCGCCGGTTCCAACTGGACAGCCTTTTGATAAGCATCACGCGCCTTTTCATTTTTCCCTAATCCCGAATACGCTTGGCCCATGGATACGAACGCCTAGCCTAGATTTGGATAAATTTCGATAGCTTTCTTGGCATTTTCAATGGCCGCTTCGTACTGTTGAAGAGCGACGTATAACACTGTTATTCCGCTTTTTTTCTCCCTGCTTTTCTTTCCCGTAGTACCACCTCCTGGGGTGTCGTTCCCAGATAGAGGAGTTTTCAGGCCATTTTAGTAGGAGGACGAAGCATAAAAACCGAAGTCGGCAAAGCTCATTATTGAATTCAGGCAACGCAAAAGTAATGCAACCAACCCCGGCGGGAAAGCTCCACGAAACCCATGGTGATGAAGCGCTGATATATTCCTGCCTGCCCCTCCTGCAAGGTTGGAAATTGACCGGAGAGAATATGGCAGAGCTTTATTCTCTTTTAGTTGTCTATTTGAAAAGATTTGGTTAAGGATTCATGTGCGGCAGCAATAGAAAAAACCGTGCAAAGGAATAGCGGAAGGCAGGGCTGGATCCAGGTTGAAGTTCAGATCCAGCGGCACTACTGTCCCGTTAAGGACTGATTGTATTGCGATAACGCTAAGTATATCAAAGGCTTACTAAGACCGTTTGAGCTCTTCCGGATAGGAGACTAGGTGATTCTCTTGCGGATCTGTTTGGAGATGATTATTCGTGTGAAAAGTCACCAGCCAAATTTCTCGGGGAGGCTCGTGGCAACTAGCGAATCCTCTGGTGCGTTCAATCGGGAATCTGCCGCGACAGGAAATCTGCGGACCCATATCCACGCTGCCACTTGGATGCTCCCAGATCGAATCAGGCCAAAAACCATAGCCACCCATGCAGCGCCAACCGCTCCGTGACCCGGAATGACCAGATAGAAAGATAATATCAGGAAAGGGAATAAGATAGTCTCCATAAAAACAATAAACTTGGGGCGGATAAACATCACAAAGGTCATGTTCAACGGCGTTGTCGCCAGCCAAGAAAGTGCAGCAGGCAGAAGAATCATGAAAATCGTTTTGGACTGGGCGAAACTCGAGGGAAACAGCTTCCGGGCAATGAGATCAATAGACAAAAAGAAGAACAGGTAAATGACCCCCGATGCGGCAATGAGAATCCGCTGCAACACCCGATAGAGTGAGTAGATCGTTCCCTGACGGCAAAAAGACATGATTCTAGGACTTAGGAGAACGGAAAGATAGAGGCCTAACATGGGGAATATCGATGACAACGCGCTGCCCGCGGAATAGATTCCGACTTCTCTTATGCCTGCCCATCGAGTTAGAGTGAAATTGGGCAACTGGGCAACCAAAACGCTTATGCCAGTTGTAACCAAGAACCATTTCATGAAGTGAACCATTTGCTTAATCAATTGAATCGAAAGCAAATTCCTGCCGCGGAAGAAGTCTTTTCCGGAGATGACAAAAAAGAAAATGCAGAGGCTGATCGGTGCCGCCGCGAAGAAGGCCAGTATCAATCCGAGATTTACGCGCCCCATGACGACCGCAATTGCAACCCCTGTAAATTTCGAGAAGATGTGCAACAATTCCAGCTTGCCATACGCACTGAACTTCCCCTCGACCTGGAAATGTGTCTGCACGGATCGTAGCGACAGTACTCCCAGGATCACCGCTGTCGTCCAATGGAGCCAGGAAACCTCTCCTTTGTTGGAAAACAGCATTCGCTGAAGCGGAACCGCAAAGAGCCACAAAAACAAAAAGACGACGCCGATCAACACGAGTTTGATATACAGGCCGGCCTGTTGAATCGCGCGGCTCCGCGATGGATCATCCGTCCTGCACAACGGAGCCAATCGCAGCACCGCCAAGTCAATGGCAGAACCGAAATTCCCTTCCGCCAGCACTATCACCGAAATACATATCGCATAGGCGCCATACTGTTCTGGACTAAAGAAACGAAATAGGATGATGTTCAGCAGGAAGGTACTGGCTCCCCCGAGCAGTTTGGGAGCCATCACAAAGCAAAACTCCTGCAGCCATTTCTTCAGTTGCGTTGCATGCACAGGTTGCACCAATAGGGTCCAGTGATTTCAGAAGACTCAGTCAGTCTCATCGAGGATAAAGGAGTTTCCCGTCCATACTCCCAGAGTCGGTTCATGGCTGAGGGCGGGAGAGATCGAGCGCGGCGAAGCTCAATCCAGCCACCAACGACTTGACCCGAAGAATTGGACATTGCTTTAAGTAGAAAAACCATTTCGGATTCATTCAGAGTTTCCACGCCGGTGCCGCCGAAACAACGGCAGGTTAGACGGTACTCGGTTTTTTGTCAATTTTGAAATCAACGCTTGAAAATCAACACTCGGTACCGGTTCAGCCCCCATGGCAACTTAGGTCAGCTCCATCGGTCATTAGGGGATCCCTAACAGGCCGCGTCCTTCCACATCACAAACCCGAGCCAGCAGAATTACCGCACTCGGTTCGTCAAACCTGACTCTGCTCGCCGACCCCGGGCCGCACGATGCAAGGATACAGCGGAAACTCACATCGATTGTTCCAGCCATGCAAGGGAAAGCCGGAGCGGAAACGACAAAAGATCATCGGGCCATTTCTCCAAAAAAGCCCGGATTTCATTTTGTGCCTCCAGAGAATAGCGATTTCGATCTTTCGAGCTTTCCGATGATTTCGTGAGCTCAACATAAATGGATGCAACAAAAAATTGAGCCGTTTTAAGCTGCTCATCGGACATATTGCTCGAAGACACAAGGGTCATTCTCTTAAAATATGAAGCGGCCTCTTCAATGGTTTCGTGCCTATAATTATTGAGTCCTGTTGCCCAACGATCAGAGGCCAGGCTGGTTGGATTTTCGCTGCCCTTGCGGACAAGCTGCAAGAAGGCATTTTCCCCTTCTGCATAGTGTCCCTCCTGAATCAATTGCAACCCCCCGTTCAACAGCGTTCCCGGGGCGGAATTGTCTTCAGTTGACAACTTAGAATCGTCCAGCATATGTGCAGGGCTGGTATCAGGAGTGGAATCAATTGGCGACAACTGCTTTTCTTCCCGACGGTGGCTTTTGGACTCTGGATACAAGCCAATCACGCTCTTCTGCCGCGAAGTCGGCGTATTGGATACCGCAGCTTTTCGATTATCGGCTAAGGCGCCGTCCTGTCTGTTCTTCCAGACGACAACTGCTAATAGCAGAACCATGATGCCGATCGCACCGATGGCTAAAGAGAGGAGCAGTTTTTGGGGATGCATTCAATTCTTTCCGCAGCGAAACAATATTTTCAAAGCGCAGATTGCCGCTACTTGCAGTAGGCAACAGATAAAAGACTCCATTCATTGGTATGCAGCCATCGTCTGTTGATGCAAAAGAAATATTACCTAAAGAGTATGAGTGAATTATAAAGCTTTTGTTAATTGTCGGTTTAGTTTTCAAAAATACATCAATCGAAGGATAACAAGCAATCAAAGCATCTTCTGCTTCGACTTAAAGAAGGGGATTTTATCTATACGAAAAGCGGAAGCCGGCCATGGATTAACGCGGATTCCAGCAGAGCATTGGCGTTCAACGGCAAACGGTATTCGGCGTAAGCTTGCGGCTAGGGTTAACGCCGGATGAAAAGTGAAGCGGTCGTCGGTGGATTCTGATAGATGGAGAAGAAAAACGGCGATTAGTTCCGCGGCCATGCTCGTCGCAATTTCCTCAGCCGTTTCCACCGCAATGTCAATTCCCACCAGCACACAGACGCGCTTGAATTGCGCAGGGTCCACACCTTCCTATTCAAGCAGTTCGAAAAGAGACCGGTTTTTGCTCAAGCTTCCCAGCATGCCGATATAGCGGGCGGGCGACTGCAGCCCGAATCTTAGACACAGCAGGTCCAATGAACGCCCGCGTGTGGCGATGAATAGATATGAAGAATCGTTGACCGGCAGGTTTTTTACACTTCTTCCCAACGGTCGACATAAAAGCTGTCCGCCATCGGGAACTTATCGGCGTTCGCAAATTCCATCCGGTCGTCGACAATGGCTATTTTAAATCCGACCGGCTTGTGTTCAGGTGCGGGGTTTGCCGACACACCCTATTGGTGATTTGGCTATGATGCACCCTGTGCCTGTGAATAAAAGCTTGCCAACAAAATATCGACCAATATAGCAGCGAGGATTCCATACTAGACAAGGTGGATTCCTTTTTATCAGCAGTTCTGTCAGCGAAGTTGCGTGCAGCTGCATTTATTAAAATTTAAAACTTGGCTTCTCGATCCCCAAAAGCAGCCTATGCCAATCTGAATTCTTCGCATGCCTCAGCCATGTTTCCATGCATCGCCAATCAACATCGTGTAAGCGAAGCCAGTGGAAACCGCCCCCCCTTCATGCTGGTTGGGAGATTCCACTGGCTGTTGCAGATGCGCTTTTTATTAATAGCCGAGTGTTGTTAGAAGCTGATGAATATTCTATTGTATATGGATGAAGAATTTTCACTCCCAATAATATGGGGAAAACATGTTTAACCTCCCTGCCGGAGTGCAATCAGACAAATTTAAATGTCCCGATTGAAGGGCTCGTGGGCCGGAAACTGTGGCAGGGGGAAATCGGGGC
>DATKMG010000831.1:0-4448 GCA_035541995.1 Terriglobia bacterium | reverse complement strand
TCCTATGCCTCTTATTTCCATGAAATCCATCCTGGCCGCTGCGCGGCAGTCCGGTTATGGAGTCGGTGCCTTCAACATCGTCGATTACAACTCGGCTCGGGCCGTCGTCCAGTCGGCCGAACAATTGCATGCGCCGGTCATCGTCCAAACCTCCGTCAAGACCGTGAAGTTCTGGGGGGCGCCAGCTATCGCTTCCTGGCTCCGCCAACTGGCTGCAGATTCGTCGGTACCCGTCGCCCTCCATCTCGACCACTGTTCCAAGTTGGAGGTCATCGAGTCCTGCCTTGCGGCGGGGTGGACCTCGGTGATGATCGATGCCTCCGACCGGCCATTTGAAGAAAACCTTACCCTAACCACGAAGGTCCTGGAAATGGCGATACTCAAAGGCGTGGGAGTAGAGGCCGAGTTGGGAGAAATTGGTGGCGTTGAAGACGATAAGAAGGTGTCTGATGCAGACGCGCACCTGGTCGATCCTGAAAAGGCCCTGGTGTTCTGCCGGTTGCCCTTGGCAGTGTTTGCCCCTGCGATTGGCACAGCACACGGCATTTATAAGAGTGCCCCCCAAATTGCCTTCGACCGGTTAGAGACGCTCTTCCGTCAAACTTCAATGCCATTCGCGTTGCACGGAGGCACCGGGTTATCCGACGAGGTCTTTCAACGTTGTATCAAGCTGGGTTGCGCTAAGGTCAATATCTCCACACAGCTCAAACACTCTTTCATTGACAGTTTCGTGGACTATCACCTGGCCAAGAAGGAATATGAGCCCCTCAAACCATTAGGAGCTCAGTTCGAGCGGATGAAACAAGAGGTCATCGAAAACATTAAGAAGTTCGGCGGGGAAGGGCGCGGTGAAGATTTCAAGTCTCACCTTGAAGGGCCCAGACCATGATTCCCATCAACATGCCACAGGTGGGTCAGGACATTCCATCCGCTCGCATCATCGAGTGGACCAAAAAGGAAGGGGACTCGATCCAGATTGGCGATGTCATCGCCTTAGTTGAGTCGGACAAGGCCACCTTTGAGGTGCAGGCAGATCAGCCGGGTGTGTTGCTGAATATCGTGGTCTCGGCAGGCCAGGAGGGCGAAGTGTTCAAGCCCATCGCCTGGCTCGGCCATTCGGGAGAGAAGGTCTCAGCTGATTCTTCCGGCCTCACGCCCGCCGCTACTGTCATTTCTGCACAAACATCGTCGTCAGCCGTGGAATCGGTCTCGCAAGCCGCGACGCCGGAGCGCCAGTTTGTTTCCCCATCGGCTCGACGCGTGGCTCGCGAACGTGGCATGGACTTGAGAACTGTCAAAGGGACGGGCCCAGGCGGGCGGATCCTGAAGGAGGATGTGCTGGCCGCGGCAGCTGCGCTGAAGCGAGAAGTACCCCCGGATCGCCCAAAGGCTGAAGGTGTTGAAGCCGGCCGCCAGCAGGAGCAACCGCCGCTGGCGATCGCCACCGCCACCGCGACCTCTTCGGCTGACCAGGTCCTGCCCTTCACCCGACTGAGGCAGCGCATCGCCCAACGGCTCACGCTGAGCCACCAGACGATTCCCCATTTCTACCTCGGCCTGGAGGCGGATATGACTGAGGCGCAGCAAGGGCGAAGGGCTTTCAATCAGGCCAATAACAGCCGCATAACCGTAACCGATCTGGTTATTTACGCGGCCTCCCGAGCTCTTGCCGAATTCCGTCGCCTGAACTCACACGTGGAAAGAGACCACCTGCTCGTCCGCCAGGAGGTCAATGTGGGTGTAGCTACGGCAATAGAAGACGGGCTACTGGTGCCTGTGATAGCGGGTGCCGATCAGAAGAGTCTTTTGGAGATTTCGCGACTCTCGAAGCAAAATTCCGAAGCTGCGCGGCGCGGGGTGTTGGACTCGAATGTCCAGGGAACCTTCACCATCAGTTCGCTTGGGCAATTTGGCATCCCGGTGTTCCAAGCCATTATCAATCCTCCCGAATGTGCCATACTTGCCGTAGGCGCCATTCAGTCGCGCGTCGTGCCGATTGCCGGGGGGATCGGAGTGCGACAAATAATGTCGTTGAACCTGGGGTGCGACCATCGCGCTGTGGACGGTGAATATGCAGCGCGTTTCCTCTCCCGGCTGAAAGAGTTGCTCGAAACCGGGATTCACACGGTCGAGCGGGATTCGGTCACAATCCAGTCCAAAACCGCAGGAATGACGCCGTCTGTCCAAGTTTTACCGGGAGAAAGATGGTGAAAGCCATCCTCTTCGATTGCGACGGAGTGCTGGTGGATACTGAGCGGGACGGTCATCGCGTCGCGTTCAACCAGGCATTTGCTGCCAAGTCGCTGGAAGTAGTGTGGGATGTCCCCCTCTACGGGGAATTGCTCCAGATTGCCGGCGGCAAAGAGCGAATGTTCCATTACTTCGAACAGCGCGGCTGGCCAGCCGGCGTGACGGACCGGGCCAAGCTGATTCAGGAATTGCACCACCTCAAAACCGACCTGTTCATGCGCATCGTTGAGAGCGGCCAGTTGCCATTGCGCTCGGGTGTAAAACGGCTGGTGGACCAAGCGATTACTGCCGGGATCCAACTCGCCGTTTGTTCCACCTCCAATGAGCGTGCCGTCACGGCCATCGTCGAGACGCTGCTTGGCCCACAACGCCGGATCCACTTTGCCATATTTGCCGGTGACATTGTCCCGCGCAAGAAACCGGCGCCCGATATCTACAATCTCACGCGGGAACGCCTGGCCTTGAAGGCAGAGAATTGCCTGGTAGTCGAGGACAGCCGCAACGGCCTGCTGGCCGCCAAACACGCCGGCATGCAATGCCTCATCACGAAGAGCAGCTATACCCGAGAAGAGGACTTCACGGAAGCAGACTTAGTGGTGGAGGAACTGGGCGACGATCCTGGAACCTGCCTAACGCTTCAAGAAATCGTACAGCGCCTATTCTAGTCGCTCAGACTCCATTTGGTGTACCCTCCCGGTTTGGAGCGAACGAAGCCTGTCGTTGGATCGGAAGAATCTTTTGGAGTGCGGCGGCAAGGGAGAGAACGCGGTCTCTCGCGCGACGCCGCTTTGGATTGCGACTGCGGGGCAGCAATGACTGACTTGAGCCTCTCCTGCCTTGCGAAGTCAGAGCGCCATTTGCAGGCCTTTTCGTAACCATTTGAATGCAAATCGGTATGAGAAGCTGTGGAGAAAACGGTCGAGCCTGCCGCCCGCAGACCCTATTTTGGAGAAGAGAGGCCTGAGGTTCGGTGTCCCGCGGTATCCACCAGATAGAGAACGGCATCTCCGCCGAAGGGCGGCGTGAACGACTGAGAGGATGAACCAGCGGGAATGGGATGTCCAATGATTGAGGCCCCGGTGGATGGGTTGAACCACTCTACAGACAATTTACGTGAACTTGGTATTGCAGAAATGTCTATCGTGAACGGGCCGCCCGACGGGGAGTAGACCAGGTACTCGGCACCGACCGACGGGGTTTGGGCCAGGCAATATCCAGTCGAGCAGAGCGAGGGGTGTGGAGTAACGTTAGCAAGATTCAACTTGCGGGAGTACCGCAGAATATACCCGAGATTGTCCCTGAAGTTGTCATACCGCTTGTCCGGCCCGCGACAAATCGCATTGGTGGGGGAGGCACACATGTTCCGGCGTTCGCGCGGGTAGTAGGCCACGTAAGGGTCCATGAACAGCACTTGATTGCCGTTCATGAAATTCTGCCATTCATAGTTGCGGTTCTGTTGCTCTGTGTCGTTCCACATCCCAAAGTAAGAATGGTCGCTGTCATTGACATTGACTTTACAGGCCGGTTTCCCGTTTCCGCAGGAAGTGGTCGGCGAAACTCTAACCTGCGGCGCGACCCAGTCCGCATCAGAGTTATAGATTGTCGTATCCGGAGCCCCTATCAGCGCAGCGTACCCAATCGGGTGCTGAAGAGGCTTTTTGGATTCATAGGCTCTGACGTGCGAAATCTGGTGGTCGTTCCACCACGTGGAATTTGCGGGAGCTTCTTCGGAAACGATCCAGAGCACGTTGGGCAAATCGTTTAACGTATCGACCACCTTTTCCACAAAAGTGTCCTGAAACCTGGTTATGGCATTGGGCGCAGTCATGGTGATAGAGTCGATCCCCTTTTTTCCGCCGGTGTAACCGTCGTCAACGCCATTGATATTATTGGCTCCAGTGAAAGGATAGCCGTCGCTGGAGCAGCGGAATATGTTGAGCCACTCACCCGTGAATAGATAGACACCCACATAAATCCCAGCATTGTCAAGAGCCTGCACCCGCGTCCGCAACCGATCAAAATAAATTTGGTCGAACTTCGTGAGATCGAATTTCAATCCGCCGTCGGTTGCGGTTCCCGGCCCTGTCCTGCGCCAGGGAAAGGGAGTGACCGTCAGCTCTGGTGGAGAACTCTCCGTAGCCGGAAACCCGCAGAATTTCGGCAATTCAGTAAGCCACAGCAAGGTAAAATTATGTCCG
>DATKMG010000830.1:0-8851 GCA_035541995.1 Terriglobia bacterium | reverse complement strand
TTCTTTTGTGCTTAATTCCTTCATAGTTGACTCTAGTATCGACCCGACGCCTTGGAATTATAATCGGAATTGCGCGGTTTTCTCTAGGCCGAGGTTCTCGGGCGAAATGCCTCCTCAAGAGTTATAGACTCTGGCACCACAAACTCATATGGCGGCTTCCATTGGGCTAAACGGGAGCAGAAATACAAATCTGCTACCGGTATTCACCTGGCTTTCCACCCAGATCTTCCCCCCATGTGCCTCAATGATTCGCTTGGAAATAGCCAGACCCAAACCCAAACCAGACTTGTTTGATTGTCCCGCAGCGACCTGAGTGAACTCCTCAAAAATCTCCTGTCGATGCTGGGGGGAAACACCAATACCGGTGTCGCTGACCTCCACTCGGACCGCGTTGAACGGGACCTGGGAACCCAACGAAGAAGCTGACCGGCCAGATCGCTTGTTGTCAGCCACCCCAGGATTGTTGGGATTTCTCCTTTCCCAGAAATAGGGTTCGGCCGAAAGGTAAATTCTTCCTTTCTGCGGTGTGTATTTGATGGAGTTTTCCAACAAGCTTGTCAAGACCTGGGTGACCTTCTCACGATCATACTTGAACTTCGGAATTCTTATCTCCAAGTTCAGGACCGTCGACAGTTGCTTTCGGTCTATGCTCTCCTTTAAGTCTTGCACCACCTCGCGCGCATTTTCCGAAAAGTCATTTTCTTGGTACACAAGTTCCAGCCTTCCGGTCTCAATACGGGATAGATTGAGGAGCGAATTAATAATCTTGATCAGGCGGTTGCAATTCTCTTCTGACTCCATTAGGACCTTGCGTTGTTCTGGAAGCAGCTTTCCCAAACGGTCATCCAGAAGGATTCGGTGATACCCTTTGATCACGGTTACCGGAGTTCGCAACTCATGGGTTGCCATAGAAAGAAAATTGTTTTTCTTCTGGTTGACGTCCTGGAGACGGGAATAGGCTAATAGCAGTTCCCGATAGGTCAAGTCCTTCTCTGTTGTCGCCTCCTTCCGCAGTTCGATGGATTGCAACAATTCGCTTCGACAGCGGCGAGCTTCTTTGGAGGCCTCCTCCAATTGTCTTTCCAGGGCTATCCTTTGGCCGATCTGGCCCAGAGTGAGACGAAAAATCTCCGGCTGTATCGGCTTGACCAGACAGAAGTCTGTTCGGGGGTCAAGCAGCGGAAAAAAGCTATTTTGCGACGGATCGCATAGAACCAACAGCATCACCTGAACGAAACGCCCGCGAAGCTCCTGGAGCGCAGAGAACTCGCTCTGGGAGAATCCTTGGGTCTCTAACACGACCAGATCAAAGTTGGCGCTCTCCAAACTGGACTGGATCTGGCCCATTTCGTATGAGTTTTCCAGTTGCAGTAACGAGGGTCCGGCAAAATCCCGGATGACTGAACCGAAGGGCTGCCCGCAGTTAATGGAGAGGACTCTCAGCGAAGTCTCGACGGTTGGGATATTCTCATAGGTCGTGGCCATAAGTGAGGATTCGACTGCACTCCAAATCGAAGGATTTCCCACCAGCGTAGGCAGTAGGGCAGACAATACAACCTTCTAACGACCTGCTTACTATAGCACATCTCCTCCAACTGAAACCTGTTCTATGAAGGGGAAGGAATTATTTGTTTGATCTTACCCCCGAAATCCAATAGACTTAACTGGAAACAATCATGGATCCTGCATAGCAGGTCCGGAGGGCAGTATGTTTGGAAAACTCGGTCTCCCAGAACTCTTGGTAATTCTTGTTATTATCTTCTTCCTTTTTGGCGCAAAGCGCTTGCCGGAAATCGGCAAAGGCATTGGGGAAGGGATCCGTAACTTCAAAGGGGCGATGAAGAAGGACGAGAAGGACTCTTAATTCTCACGCGTTGACCTTCAGGACCAGGATTGTCTGGTCATCAAACTTGCGACTGTCCACACAGAACTTTTCCAACTGGTCAAATATCTTCTCAATTAGTTTTCCCGGTTCCAAGTGGGAATTGTCTTCAAGGACTTCCTTTAGCCGGTGAGCCCCGAACTCTTCGCCACGCATGTTGCGGGCCTCTGTCAAGCCGTCCGTGTAAAACAGGACCGTGCTCCCCGGCTGGAGGATCACCTCCTCTTCCTGATATTCGGAGTTGTCAAACATCCCCAGTGGAAATCCTTCCACATGAAGAATTTCACCTTTACCATCTTTGCAGTGTATAGGGGCTGGCGCACCCGAGTTTGAGTATTTCAGACAGTGAGATTTCGCCTCGTAAATGGCGTAGCAGAGGGTCATGAATCTACCTTCTATCACGCGCTGTCGCAAGGACTGGTTGACCAACCGGAGCATTTCGGCAGGAGCATATTTCCTACCCGCCCGGGTCCGCAGGATACCGCTGGTCAAAGCTCCCAGCAGGGCAGCTGGCGCACCCTTGCCGGAGACGTCTCCAATAGCCATGGCCACGGCGTTCTCGTCGTACCAGTAGAAATCATAAAGATCACCTCCCAAGATTCTGGCAGGCCGATATTCGGCCGCGAACGTTGCACCTTGGATTTCCGGAAACTTGTCCGGAATCAAACTATATTGAATCTCCCTGGCAATCTTGAGTTCCCGATCCAGCATGGCTTCCGCAGCGACCACCCTTTCGTATAGACGCGCATTTTCGATGGCCACGGCGACATGGCTGGCCAGCGTTACCAGGGCTTGTTCATGAAAGGGAGTGAAATAGTTCAACTCTGGGCTCTGCAAGTCAAAGGCCCCGATCGCTTTATCTTTGTATACAAGTGGAACCACCATTTCGGAAAGGGTATCCGGAATCATCCGGATATAGCGCGGATCTTTGCTGACATCGTTAATGCGCAGTGGTTTCATCCTGGAGACAGCAGTTCCCACTAAACCCTTGCCTAGTGGGACCCGTGCTTTTTCTATCGCCTTCCGGTTGAACTTGATAGAGAGGCGAGCTTTGAGGACTTGCTCTTCTTCATCAACCAAGAAAATCGAAAAGACATGATAATGGAAAACACGACGAAGCAGCTCGGCAACCCTTTTCAGCAGCTGCTCCAGATCGAGAATAGAGGTGAGTTCCTTGCCGATGTCGTGCAGAATCTCCAGCATCTCACTCCGGGTCGCTAGTGACTCGTAAAGATTGGCATTGTCGACCGCTACCGCCAGCTGGGAGGCCAACAGGGTCAGAATGTCCTGGTGATAGGCCTTGAAGTAGTTGGGCTGCAGGCTCTCGATATCCAGAACCCCTACTACCCGGTTCCTGGAGATGAGCGGAATGGCCAGTTCCGACCTCACGCCTTTAACAACATCGATATAGCGCGTGTCCTTGCTGACATCAGTCACCAATACAGGTTGCCGGCGACTTGCAGCCTCCCCGACCAAGCCCTCTCCAAAAGGGATTCGATTCCCCACGGTTCCCTCCGGATATCCCTGGGTGAATCGGAAATAGAGCTCCTGAGAATTTTCATCCGCAAGCAGAATTGCGAAAATCTGATAGTCGATAAACTCCCGAGTGCGTTCTGCGATCTTTTCCAGGAGTTCATCCAGGGAGAGGATGGCCGCAGCCTCACGACCAATCTCGATCATCGCAGTCAGCAACTGGCCTGGATCATAACGTTCAGCAGAGGAAATGCTGTCCTTGTTCTTCACTGGGCTCGATTCCATCATTCGACTCTTCCAAATTCCGTGGTTTTTCCGGCACTGCACAGGGGCATATAGCATCGGGCGTCAGGCCCGGGTGGCCAATCAGGGATGTAATATCCGGCTGGTTGGTAACCTGCCAGAGCAAGCTTCCACGAGGATGTTCCTTAAACCATGCAACAATCAAGACGGTGAGAACTTGGAACAATTCTTATGTCGACATGCGGTGTTGGCAGGAGCTGGTAATCGAGAACTCTCTAACCTTCCGATTGGATTACTGAAACTGTTGGAAGATTCCGGTATTTTTCATCAAAATCCAAACCATAACCTACAACGAATTGGTTCGGAATCTCAAACCCGACGTAGGCTACATCTACAAATTTGATCCGCCGAGCAGGCTTGCTGAGAAACGCGGCAATCCTCAACGAGTTGGGACATCGTGCCGAAAGGTTGCGGGTAAGGTAATCGAGCGTCAGCCCTGTATCCAGAATGTCTTCCACTACCAGAACATTACGACCCTGTATGCTGCAATCAAGATCTTTGATGATCTTAACTTCACCGGAAGTGTGCAAACTGTTAGCGTAACTGGAGACCGCTATGAAATCCATCGAAATTTCAAGAGGCAGGTGTCGGATCAGGTCGGCCAGAAATACGCAAGCCCCCTTAAGGATACAGATCAGGTGCAATTGCTTGCCCTCATAGTCCTGGCTAATCTGCTGGCCCAGTTCCTTGACTCTCTGTTGAATCTGAGCCTCGGTAATTAGAACCTTAAATAGGGGATGATACACGGTCTGAATGCCCTTGTGACTGTGAAGTTTAGGAACTTCACTAATCTATCCTAACTCGGGAACGAAGGCAAAATGACAGAAGGGTAGCAATTCTCCTAAAGAGTGCCGCATGATCCTGTCAAGCTCACTACCGCGGATGAAAATGGCGGTCTTGGGTTTAGCGTGGGAGCCGATCTCCGAGCGGCGATCAGTTTGAACCGGACTACCGCCGCGACGGAGCGCGGCGGCCACCTTGATGCTCGCATTTTCATAAAAGTCAAACCCAATCATTGAGGCTATTAAGGCCCTGCTTAGCTTCCTGGGTAGAGAAGGAACTTTTGGCGTTTCTGTTCGAAGTCCTTCAAACGATGCTGCCACTCCAAAATGATCTCTTGTGTACCCTGTCCCTGGTCGATTGCCAGGCGGAGCTGGCTTGAGCCAGCAAGCCGGTCAAAATGGTCACGGTTCCATTGGAAATGCTCGGAATACTTGGAGCGCACGGCTTTCAAGAGTTCAATCGTCCCTGGCAGGGGACGGAAACGGGTCCGATCCATGATTTGAATCTCAACTCCCCGGCATGTTTGTCCAGTGAACTTTGACTGGGTGGGAATGAAACTGGCCGCCAGGAATTTCGTCCCTGGCAATTGCCGCTCGTTCAAGCTCCGTGCAAGCCAGTCCCCGTCAATCCAGGGAGCTCCGACGATCCGGAAAGGCTTGGCTGTCCCTCGGCCTTCGGAAAGGTTTGTCCCTTCCACCAGACACGTCCCCGGATAAACCAGAGCGCTCTCCAGATCGGGGATGTTTGGCGAAGGGGCCACCCAGGGCAGTCCGGTCTGGTCATACCAGTCTCCGCGGCCCCAGCCTTTCATCTTGACGACCTCTAAATGCAGGTGAAGATCGTTTTCCTCGCAATAGTACCGAGCCAATTCGCCCGGGGTCATCCCGTAACGGATAGGGATCTCATAGGCCCCAACGAATGACTTGAACTGGGGATCCAATAGCCCACCCTCGATTATTTCTCCCCCCAATGGATCCGGCCGGTCCAAGACAATAAACGGTATCCCTTTGCTGGCCGCTGCTTTCATACACTCCCGCATCGTTGAAATGTAGGTGTAGAATCGAACGCCAAGATCCTGAATGTCATATAAGAGCACCTCGACGCCACTGAGCATCTCTGCTGTCGGGCGCGTGACCTGACCGTAGAGACTATAGATGGGCAAGCCGCTGGCAGCATCTTTTGTGTTTGAGACTGTCTCTCCGGCTTGCGCCTGACCGCGAATCCCGTGCTCTGGAGATAAGAGGGCGACCAGCTTCACCCCCTGCAAGGCCCGCAATAGATCAATGTCGTGACGTCCTCGCCGATCGATCCCGGTATGGTTTGTGACTAGGCCGATTCGCTTGCCGCGGACCAGATCGAGCCGCTCGTTGAGCAGCACTTCGATTCCGGGAATGACGGCATTGCGGGCGATCTGAGGGACGCACCACGTGGCAGCAGAGAAGAGGGTGACGAGTGTGATTAAGAAAGACACCTTCGGACTCATTTGGGATCAGAGTCTACACCAGGTTCCGGGCTTCAAACCATGGAATACATCGGACGGGCATTTATCTGCGAATCTCACCACCAAGGCACAAAGGCACAAAGAATGAGCCCGAGAACCTTGCCTCTCAGGGATTGTGGAGGACCTATCCTGAGGTTAATCACCCTGAGTGAAAGAGAGTGACAGGGGTCAGAGTGCTAATGGGACTCGATGGATTTACCCACGGCCTTTGCCTTGGCGTCTTGGTGCCTTAGTGGTGAGTAAGCCTGTCCGGTAGGGGCGACTGGCCGGTCGCCCCTACGCAATCCACGACCGTGACCCGGAATAAGACCGCGACTAATCCACCACCCTGGCAGTCAGGACCAGGAACAGGGCGTTGTTGGAATTGTCTACCGTGGCTTTGCCCACAACCACTTTTTGGCCCTCCCTAACATCGAGGTCGGTGTTGATTCCCGTGTCGATGTATGTGCAATTGTCGGGGCTTGTTCGAACAGGCATCTTTGTGCCTTATCTGAGAGTTTTTCCCCGGCATGTTAAGATACTAATCGATGAAGGACTTAGAGGAAAAGTTAATCGCAGTCCCACCAGGCCCCGGGGTCTACCTGCACAAGGATGCAAAGGGGAAGGTCATTTATGTCGGCAAAGCCAAGTCACTGAGAAATCGGGTCCGCTCATATTTTCAGGAATCCCGATCTGACTTCAAACTGGACTACTTGCGGGCAGAAATTGCGGATGTGGATTTCATCGTTGTTGATAATGAAATGGAAGCCCTGGCGCTGGAGAACAACCTCATCAAGCGCCACAAGCCCAAGTACAACATCCTGCTGCGCGATGACAAGACTTACCCCTACATCAAGCTGACCTTGAACGAGGAATACCCGCGAATATTGATCACCCGGAGAATCAAAAAGGATGGAGCCGCTTACTTTGGACCTTATTTCCCCGCTAATCTGGCTTCTCGAACCTTCAAGCTGATTAGCCGGCACTTCCAGATCCGGGCCTGCTCCATCGAGGTCGACGGGAACCGACCCAGGGTGTGTCTGGACTACCACATCGGCCGCTGCATGGGTCCCTGTGTTCAGTCCGTCTGCACCAAAGAAGAATACATAAGTCGCATTCAGGATCTCAGGCTCTTCATGGAAGGGAAGCGTTCGAACCTGGTCAGCCGGCTCACGACAAAGATGGAACAGGCAGCCGAACAGCAGCAATTTGAAATGGCGGCTCATTATCGTGACACCCTGAGAACTATTGAACAATTGTCCGAAACTCAAAAAATGGCTTCGTCCCAAACAGGCAATCGAGATGTCTTCGGGTTCTATCGGGAGGTAGAACGTGCCGCTATCCAAATGTTCCACATCCGCGAAGGGCGGGTTGTGGATCGGCGAGAGTTCTTTTGGGAAGACCTGGTCGAGGGAATCGAGGTTTCGGAGATCCTTTCTTCGTTCTTGAAGCAATACTATTTCAATTCTGAATTCACGCCGGACGAGATTTACGTACCCGAGGACTTCGAAGATCGCCAACTCCTCGAGAAGTTCCTTTCCCTCCGCCGCCGACGCAAGGTAGAGATCCGAATTCCCCAGCGCGGTCAGAAACGAGATTTCGTAGAACTGGTTGAGAGGAACGCCCGCCTGGCTTTTGATCAGCGTTTCCGCACTCCGGCCGCCGATGCCAAGGCGATTGCAGAGAACTTGGCTTCTGTCCTGGGGCTGGAGTCTCCTCCTAATCGGATCGAATGTTTCGATATCTCGAACATCCAGGGCACAGATTCGGTGGCTTCCATGGTCGTTTGGGAAGCCGGGCACATGAAAAAGAGCGATTACCGAAAGTTCATCATCAAGACCGTGCAAGGTCCGGACGATTTCAAGAGCATCCATGAGGTCGTCAGACGCCGTTACAAGCGGCTTCTGGAGGAGAATCTTCCTCTCCCCGACCTGGTGCTGATCGACGGCGGCTTAGGTCAGCTCCATGCTGCAGCTCAAGCCCTGGATGAACTGGATCTGCCCACCTTGCCTCTTGCAAGTATCGCCAAGAAGGAAGAAATCCTGTACATCCGAGGAGGAGAAGAGGACCCGGTGGTTCTCGACAGGACGTCTCCGGTTCTACATCTGGTTCAAAGGATTCGCGACGAGACTCACCGCTTCGCTGTTGCATTTCATCGACAGAGGCGTGGGAAGCGGACTCTCACCAGCGAACTTCTCTCTATCCCGGGAGTCGGGGAAAAAACCGCCAAGCGCCTCTTGACTCGGTTCGGGAGTGCCCCGAATGTTGCACAGTGCTCCTTGGAGGAACTCGCCAGCGAGATCTCGCCTCACCTGGCACGACGGGTCTACCAGTATTTCCATCCTGCCAATTCAAGGATGGGTCCTGACCTGCGCTAAGGTCAGTTTGCTCTTTATTCCTCCGACTTTCTTGCAGGGTCTCCTTAATCTACAAAAAGGGGGCTCCCGACGGAGCCCTCCCGAGGACTGGGCCACTATTCCCAGTCTGGTTTTTTCCTAGCATGATGATACAATTGTTGCTAGAGTGAAGGTTCTGAGGAGGTGCAGGATTATGAACGACCAAAACAGTCCGATTTCGAAGCTAGCTTACTTTTTAGTGGGAGGAGGCATTGGCGCAATTATTGCCTTATTATTTGCGCCTCGTTCAGGACGTGAAACCCGGGATTTGATAGCACAGAAGGCCTCAGAAAGTAAGGACCGTCTATCGAACGCCAGCCGTGATGTGTCGGAAAAGGTCACCACTTATATCGACAAGGGAAAGGAATTGGTGAACACCCAAAAGGAGCAGATTTCTGCTGCAATCGAAGCCGGGAAACAGGCATATCGCGAAGAGAAGGCCAAGGGTTCGACCGCTTCTGAATAGTTGGTAAGAATGATGCCTCGGGAGCCGTTGACCGAATAGGGACGTAGAAGGGTTGCCGGGGGGGGGCC